>JAYROD010000216.1:0-2252 GCA_041911835.1 Fimbriimonadaceae bacterium
CTGGGAGTATCCTCACCCCTGGAAGCATACGATGGAAGGAAACCGGCCGCCAACGCCTCCGCCGCTAACTCCGCCGCCCGGCGACTGGGAGCAGCCTCCAGCACAAGGAGGCGTCTCCGGACCTACCCATGATCCGATGCAGGACATCGCCGACAAAGTGGGGCTGGTGCCTAATTTGCGAAAGGCGGACAACGTCTTCCAGCTCTGGTTCGTCCTGATCGGCACCGCCTTGGGCACGTTGTGTTTCGCGCTCATCGTCAGGGATGCTGGCAACATCGCCTGGATTGTAGTCGGCGGCGGATTGGGCATGATCGTTGGCGTCGTGGTTTCCGGCGCGATCCTGGCTGTCCGCAATCTCAGGCGCTGAGCCTTAAGTGGGAAATTCGTGGATAATTCACCCTTCCACGTGCTCGGTAAATTGAACAAAGCACTATACTGATGTCTATGGATGGAGTGGGAGTTCTCGTTGGAATCGCTCTCGGCTTGCTAGTCGGTGCTGGTGCAGTTTGGTTCGCCTTCAGGGGCCGCTCATTGCACGCAGAAGAACGCGCCAAGCTGCTCGACGATGAACTCAAGACCGCTCTGCAGAAAGCAGCCGGCCTCGAACCCCAGGCGGCTCAAGCCGCCGAGCTGAGTCTGAAACTGGAAGCCAAAGATCGGGCCATCGACGGCCTAAAAGAAGAAATCGCCGAATTTCAGGCCAAAAGGCGTGAGCAGGAAGCCGCGCTTGCCGAAAAGGAGCGGGCGCTCCAAGAGAAGTTGGCCCTTATCGACCAGGAACTCCCAAAGGCATTTGCTCAGGCCTCCCAAGAAGCCCTCAAGAAGAACAACGAGCTGTTTCTGGAACTGGCGGGCCAAAATCTCGAAAAGAAGCAGGAAGCGATCGATAACTTGGTCAAACCAATCAGGGATGCCCTTGAGAAAGTGGACAAGCAAGTGCAGGAGGTCGAGAAAGACCGGAAGGAAGCCTATGGGGGCCTCATCCAGCATTTGAGATCCGTTTCGGACACCCAGCAGAAGCTCGAAAAAGAGACCTCGAATCTGGTGCGGGCGCTCGGCAAGTCGAGCCATCGAGGCCGCTGGGGAGAACTTCAGCTCCAACGGGTCTGCGAAATGGCTGGAATGCTCCAGTACTGCGACTTCCTGGAACAGCAAAGCACGGATACCGAAGAAGGACGCCTCCGGCCGGACGTCGTCGTCCGTTTGCCAAGCAACAAGACTATCGTCGTTGACGCCAAAACGCCGATGGAAGCCTATTTACAGGCGACCGAATCCGCAGACGACGTCGAGCGCGCTGAGCTGCTCAAATCGCACGTCAAACACATCCGAACGCATATTCAGCAACTTGGCGCGAAACGATATTGGGACCAGCAGAAAGTCACCCCTGAGTTCGTGGTCATGTTCATCCCATTAGAGTCAATGTGGTCGGCGGCGCTGCAGATCGATCCTCAACTGATAGAAGTGGGCGTCGAGAATCGGGTGATCGTTGCCACTCCTGTGACGCTCATCGGGCTGCTGAAGGCCGTCGCCTACGGATGGAAGCAAGAAAACCTCGCCGAAAATGCCCAGAAAATCAGCGACCTCGGCCGGGAGCTTTACGGCCGCATGGCCAAGATGGCGGACCATTTCGGTCGCGTCGGCAAAAGCCTCGACCATGCTGTTTCCGCCTACAACGACACGGTGGGCACGCTGGATAACCGCATTTTGCCTCAGGCTCGGAAATTCCGCGACCTGCATTCTGCGACCGCCGACGAAATCAAGACCCTCGACCCGATCGACAAGGTGTCTCGGGAACTCCAGGCGCCGGAATTCAAGGAATTGCCCATCGCTGCCATCGATGGCGTCTTGTTCGAAGAATCGGCTTCCGTCGAATGAGCCAAACTAACGATAAGTTCTTTCACGTCTGCTAAATGTTGCGCCGCGGTTATTGCCCGCTGCAAAGGAGTGATGTCATGGTTTGGCCAAAGATTCGCCCATTGAGCCTGATAGGGCTCTTCTTCACGCTCTACGCAAGCGCTTTTGCGCAACAAATCAAGCTCAAGTCCTTCGTGTTCGATCCGTCCGTTCGCGTCCCGAGCGTCGCATCATCGGCACAATTGGAGCAAAAGAACCCATTTGCCGACGCCGCATTCCTCGTGCAATTGAACGCCCCGAAGTCTGAGGAGGACGACTCTGTCCTTGAGCAAAGAGGGCTCCGAGTGGTCTCGTACATCCCCGATCGATGCTGGATCGTCCTCGGCAGAGTCGAGGAC
>JAYROD010000217.1:0-4207 GCA_041911835.1 Fimbriimonadaceae bacterium
CATGGTCAGTCCTTAGGGATCAATGAGCGAGGGGCGCGATGTTGCTGGATCCAATCCAGAGCCGGAAAGTCGGTGTTTCCGATGGCGACTTCGATGACCTTCCACTTGCCCCCGACCCGCTTGAGCAAGCTCATCGCGCCATCATCGAATGCACCCTCCTTGATGGCTTCTTCAAACTCGGTGCCTCTGTAATTGATCGGCTTCCCGTTCGGCTGTCGAGGGGTGGCTTGGACATACGCCCAGTCCCCAACGACGTTGAGCGTCGACACCTGAAAAATGACCTTTTGCTTGAGCCGCTTTTCAACCGGAACCCGCAACGCATCGAGGATCGACTTCCGCAGCGGGCTGCCAACCTTCGGCGTGGTCGCTGGCTGAGCAAGAACACCGACAACCAACGCAATCGACAGAACAACACCAACGACCCTTGACATAACCCCAGTTTCACCGCTCGAACCCCCGAAAGTAAAGGGTGCCGCCCAACAACTTCCGAACAACCGAGCGAACCTATAACCAACCCCCGTCCGTCTACCGTCATAGGTATCTTAAGAAATCGTTTGACTTTGGGAAAAGCGGCGAACGGGGAACAAGTTTCAGGTAAGCGTTCACCTGGAACGTTTCGTTTGCTATACTCAGGTCAGTTTCGGAGTAGGGAAATGATTCGATCTTATGCATCATTCGTGATTCGTGGCGGCTTGGCGTTACTCGCGTTGACGGCGCTTGCCGTTGCCGCCGTAGCCCAAAGCCCGTCCCCCAACCTTGAGAAGAAAGCGCAGGCCGCGCTTCAAGCACGTAGCCCCAGGTTCATGGAGAACAAGGGCCAGTGGTCGCCTGAAGCTCGCTTCTTAGGCTCGGCGCAAAACCTCGACTATTGGGTTACTGCGACCGGCCTTGTGCTGGACAACTACCATTACATGCCGCGCACTGCCCAACAGGCTGAGAAGTTCGGCGAAAGGATCTATCGAGAAGGCCAGGTCGTCCGAATGGACTTCGTGGGCGGTGGAACCGATACGATCATTGGTCAGAACGCCACCAAAGAATTGACGGATTTCTATCTCGCCGATTCCCCAAGCTTCGCTCGCGGAGTGAAGAGCTTTGGCCAGACTGTTTCCAGATCGATCTATCCCGGCATCGACTTTCGAAATTACTACGAGAACGGCAAGCCTCGCTACGACTTGATCGTAGCCCAAGGCGCCAATCCAAACCAAATCCAAATCCGATTCACAGGCGCTGAAGGACTCCAAGTCGACGGCAACGGGGACCTCATCCTCAATACGCAGATCGGCCAAGTTCGCCAAGCCGGACTCCGCGCCTATCAGGTCGTCGGCACAGGCCAAAAGGCCGTTCAGGCCCGCTTCCGATTGGTCTCCGATACCGACGTCGTCATCGACCTCGGCAAGTTCGACCGGTCCAAGCCGCTCGTTATCGACCCGCTGGTTTATGGAACGCACTTTGGTGGCGACCCGCTACCTATGCAGCCAGGCTTCGATGAGATGCACAAGGTCTATTCCGGACCCGATGGCGGCGTCTTTCTGACCGGGAGCACACGCTGCGCAACGTTTCCGATCACTTCAGGTTTCTACTCCAACGTAAACCGACAGGGTGCTTCCGACGCGTTCTTAACCCGGATGGGTGGAGACATCTTCCAGATCCAATATAGCGTCTTCATCGGCGGCACCGGCAACGAATGCGGCTTTGGCATCGGCATGGATAAGCAGGGCACAGAGCTCTGGCTGGGTGGAACGACGACTTCCACCAATTTTCCTGGAATCACCGGCGGCTCGTTCCGAACCACCAAGCAGGGCGCCACTGACGTCTTCCTCGTTCACTTCACAACCGACCCAATCCTCTTCCTCGTACCGGACTATACGACCTACTACGGAATCCCTGGCGGTGTGGCGGTCATGGGCCTCACCGGCCTCGCGGTCGGCCCGACAACCAGCAATCTATATATCGCCGGTTCCGCTCCGGCAACCGGCTTGCCAAACATGAGCAACGCCTATGGCGGCGGGTCGAGCGATGCATACCTCACGATCTTCAACCCGACCGGCACGGCTATTAACTTCAGCCGCTATATCGGTGGCAGCGGCGCGGACCCCTGCAACGGCTTCGCGCTCGACAGCCAGGAGAACTCGTTCGTGGTTGGAACCTGCGTCTTCGCAGGAAACCAGGACACCTCCGTTGCCCCAGTGCCTCGCTTTGTGACGACGCCCGGAGTCTTTACTAACGGTCGCCTGCTCCGCAATTCGGACATCTACGTCACGAAAACAGACCCCGCCGGTACTCTGGTGTGGTCGGCGGTCTTGGGTGGAAGCGGCAACGACGGCATCACCGCCCCGCTGCCCCAAATTCTCTCGTGGCCGGTTGTTCCGGCAGCTTTTGACCTGGGCGATCTGGTCGCCGTGGACAATCAGGGCAACGCCTACGTGGGAACGGTTGCCCAGTCCTTCGACTATCCGAGAACCCAGGGCGTTTATGGCCAGACATTCTCGTCCGCTCCCGTCGTATCCCTGACCAAGATCAGCGCCGACGGAACCACGATTCTGTATTCGACCAACATCAAGACGAACGGGAACGTCCAGCCGCGAGGCGTCGGCGTCGACAACCGGGGTGTCGCTTATATCGGCGGCATGGTCGGATTCGACATCATCTTCCCAGGTATCGCAACGATTCCTGGAAGCGTTCCAACGACCGGCGACGCGATCGACCAAACCTACACCGGTGGAGACCATGTGTTTGCGGCGCCTCCTGGCCCAGGCGTCTGGGATTCGACCACTGACGGCTTCATCACCGTCCTCTCGGCGAACGCTTCGGAATTGCTCTACTCTTCGTACATCGGCGAATTGGGCAACGACGTCGTGGAGGGCATCTTCGTCGACAAGTCGTCGAGCATGTACGCATTCGGTACGACGGCAGCGGTCTTCGACGCTGTCGGCGCGCCGCAGACGCCTTTCGGCATCACTCCGGGCTACCTGTCCGTCGATGCGATCAAGGCGAATGCCGATCCTGCTGGCGATGGATTCTTCGTCAAAATGAGAATCCAGTTGCCGACCCTCCAGTCTTGCACCTTGAATCCTTCGCAAATCGCCGGAGGGCTCGGAGCATCGACGACCGGGACCGTGACGCTCGTTCAGCCCGCTCCGGCAGGTGGCGTCGACGTCCAGGTCACCTTGGATAACTCTGCCGCAGCCACCTTCGTGGCCGGCGGTTCCTCAACGGCGATCACCGTCAACATTCCGCAAGGTCAGTCGGCTGCGAACTTCACCGTGTTCTCCAACCCGGTGGGAAGCCCGCAAACGGTCAACGTTAAAGCTTCGCTGGACGGAGACTTCAAGAACGCGGTTCTGACCGTTGTTCCGTGGCTCGTTCAGTTCACGATCTCACCGTCCTCGCTGGTGGGTGGCAACCCGGTCCAGGGCCGCATCGTCCTGGCCCAGCCGGCGATTGCCGGCGGCGTGGACGTCCAACTCGCGACGATCGATCCGCTCCATGTTCTCCTTCCGAACCCGCCGATCATCAACGTTCCGGCAGGCGTCCAGACCCTGACGTTCCCGATCAACACGGGCGGCGTTACGGTGAACACTGCGGTCGACTGCACGGCCACCCTGCTCGGCGTGTCGATCACGGCGAACTTCAACCTGCTCCCTGCAAACCTGCAAAGTCTGACCTTCAATCCGCCATCGGTGAGCAACGGTGAGACTAGCACGGCGACCGTCACCCTCGATGGTAAGGCTGGAGCCGATACGATCGTCAACATCGCCTACGTGAGCGGCTTGACGGGAGCGACATTCCCAGCAAGCGTCACCATCCCGGCGCAGTCGGCTTCCGTCGACTTCCCGGTACAGACACCGTTCACCGCGATCGACGCGGCACTGACCTTGAGCGCGACCTATAACGCCGTCGTGAAGCAAGGCACGCTCAACGTGCTGGCGACAGACCTCGTCTCGATCGCCCTGAGCAGCAACAACGTGCTCGGTGGGTCGTCGCTAACCGGTACGGTGACGATTAGTCGCCCAGCCGGCCCAGGTGGCTTCACGGTCACGCTTCACACAAGCGATGCGGCTGCGACGAGCTTCGTCACTCCGAACGGCAATGACACCGTGACCATTCAAGCCGGTCAAACGGTGAGCGACACGTTCACGATCCAAACGAACCCGCTCCCGGCGAGCGAGGATGTCACGATCAGCGCCGACAAGGGAGGTATCGCTGG
>JAYROD010000218.1:0-4471 GCA_041911835.1 Fimbriimonadaceae bacterium
CTTTGCCGATTCGAAGCCACGCGCGTGCCGACAACAGCCTTAAGGTTGGATCGCCAGGGGCGATCAGAATCGCCCGCCGCGCTTCCGAGGCTGCCTCTTGATACAGATTGCGCCCCAAGAGGGCTCGAATCAAAGCTTCACGTCGGGAGGTATCGAAGGGCTTATCGTCGACCGATGCCCTCAGCATCGTGATAGCCTCGGCATCCTGGCCTTTCAGCATCAAATCCTGTGCTACTTTGATCGGGTCGGAGACGATCGGAGGGGCGACCGGATCGCCTGTATTGCCGCCCTGGCCCTTCTCGGGCGGAGGTGTGGACAGCCTTGGCTGCGCCCGGAGCTTCTTGAATGGCCCTTCGGAAAGATGCACGGCCCAAGTGTTTGCAATCGATCTGGCGGTATTGTCCCAATCTGTTCCGCCTGAGCCGCTTACTCCCAACACTTTCTTTTCCGTCCAGATCGCTTTGCCAAAGGAGCCGTGATAGAGTTGTGCAGCCGAGTCGAGCGATCCGCCGGCCATCTTGGCCGAAAGCACGAAGAGGTATTCGGCGTGCAGCTTCTTGGCCGCTTCGTTCATTTCTTCAGGAGTCGGCTGTGGGTTGAATTCGCCGAGTTTTCCCGAGTCAATCGCCGCGCGAAACTCCGGGTCGGCCAGAGACCATACGATCGGCTTGACGCGACCCTCGACATCCAATTGCTCTGCGATTACGTTCCCCATCGCATAGTTCGGATCGTCGCGGGACGTTACGTCAACCTTGAACTGAACGATGAGCACAATGGGCTGGTCGGACCAGGCCGCAGCGCCGACAAGAACCGCGAGTAGACTGAGCAGAATCTTCAATTAGCCGCCCTGCAAGACTTTGATGGCCTGACGACAGGCCGCAGCGGCTGACCCATTGCCAGAGCTTTCGAACGCCTTCGCCGCCTTCGAATAGCACGAAATGGCATCACTCGATCGGCCAAGCTTTTCATAGCATTGCGCCAAACGCTGATTGGTCGATCCGTTCGGCGCGCCCGCGCGAAGCGCTTTCTCATATGCGTCTGCAGCACCCGAATAATTGCCGGTCATGTATTGGTTTCGCGCGACCCGAATCAGTGTGTCGGCCTTCGCCGCTCCCCCGGAGGTGTCCATTTCGCCTCCTCCAAGACTGGCCTTCGGTTGGCCTCCGCTAGCTTTAATGTCGATGACCTGCTCTGGCGGATTTGGCTTGGCGGCAAGGGTGCCTGCCGAACCTTGGTCGACCTTCGGGTCGATATTGTCAGAGTTGCCGGCGGGAGGAGTCGTTGCCGTCTCGTTGCCCTGGTTCGGTTCGACTTTGAAACCCTTCGACGGATCGATGGGGACGTTCCCGCTCTCATTGGGATTCACGAAGCCCCCATTGGCGACTGGCGAGGGAAGTCCAACTCCCGCACCTAGTGACGGAACTGGCCGGCCCCCTCCGGGCGCCGCCGAAGCAGCCGGCTTGCGTACAGCCCCTTGCTCGGGAGTTCCGCCGTCTGAAGGCTCATTGACCGCCGGAGGCTTTGTCGAGTTCGAGGGGGTGTTCCGTGTCGTTGGCTCGTTGAATCCGGTCAATTCTCGGTCTGCAGGAGGATTGGTGCTGGAGGCCACCAACTTGGGAGCGGCTCCCTTTGAACTTGTCGTCAGTGCGATGATGGCTCCGATGGAACCAACGACTACAACCGCAGCGAGAGCTGCGAAAAGCGCATACTTCCTGTTCGAACCTTGATTGTTCTGTAGGCTTTGACCCGTCAGCATTTTGCGCAGGTGGGCGACTCGAACCTTGTCGAGGGCCGAATCAGGGTTGAGTTCGACAACCCGCTCGTAGCAGAGCAGCGCCTCGTCATAGCGCCCGGCTCGCTCATGGCAATCACCGAGAAGCGCGAGTGCGGTTGGTGAAGAGGGGTCGTTGTCGACGGACGACTTGGCCAAGAGTTCGGCCTCGTCTTGCCGGCCCTCATTGAGCAATCGATACCCGTCGGTGATGAGCTGCTCATTCTGCTCTTTCGCCTGCAGCAGGTCGTCCTCGACGATTTCCGCGCCGCAGGACTTGCAGAACTTGCTGTCCAGGCTATTCGCCTTCCCACATTTTTTGCAGGAAATCACTACAACCCCCAATAAATCGGTTGACATTCAACGCACCATTTTACCTTTGAGCGAACCATTCCGCCCTCTCGAGGTCTCGCCCCGATACACTTCGCTGAGGCCTCTGAAACGATAGACGCGCAAAACATGGGCAATCTTCTTAATCGCAGCCGCATAAATCTTTCTCGCGGACTGTTTCGAGTGGCCCGCCGCATCGCCGATCTCTTTGAACGTCCACCCGCTGAGCCGTTTTCTGAGTACGTCGTGCTGACGAACGGTCAGGTGCGCCTCGAACATGAGGCCGCGCCACTCCCGGCGAGCAAGATAGTCTACTGCCGGCCGTTTTCCAGGCCACTCGAAGCGGCGCTCGTTCCTGCGGCTGGCAAGCAGTTTGAGGCGGAATCCATCCTCCGTGTAGTGAGGGGCGAGTGGATCCTTCGGGCAGCGGCCCAGAAGCTTATCCGCCGAGTGGCTAATCGAGTTGGTCATCGTGACCTTACCCCCTATTATAGTAGTTATATGTCTACTATATTACTAGAGGCTTCTGAGGCCTTTGTCAACCGCTCTGGGCTCAAATACTTCCAAAAAAGGACTTCGTCATAATCCAGATATGACCGAGACGATGCTGAAAACGCCCCTACATGAAGCTCACCTGAGATTGGGAGGCAAAATGGTGCCGTTTGCCGGCTACGACATGCCCGTCCAATATACGGGCATCATCGCCGAGTCAAAGGCTGTTCGGGAGGGCGCCGGAATGTTCGACGTGAGTCACATGGCTCGTCTCAAATTCACCGGGGTCGGAGTAGTGGACTTTCTCGAGCGACTGACCGCAAACGACATCGGCAAGCTCACGGACGGGGTCGGACATTACTCGTTGCTCCCCAACGAAAAAGGCGGCTGCGTCGACGACATCATCACCTATCGAATCGCCCAAACTGAATTCCGAATGGTGGTCAATGCGGCGAATCACGCCAAGGATGTAGCTTGGATCCAATCGCAGCCCCACCCCTACGTCGACATCGAAGATTACACCGACCAAACAGCGATGATCGCCGTCCAAGGCCCAAAAGCGTTAGCGATCGTTCAGTCCATCGCCGAGAAGCCGCAGGAGCTCTCTGACGCTCCTATGTTCGGGGTGGTCATCACGAAGATCGCAGGCGTCGAGTGCTTCGCTGCTCGCTCGGGCTACACCGGAGAAGACGGATTTGAGATCATCTGTCCCAACGAGGGCGCCGAAGCGGTATGGACCGCACTCTTGAATGCCGGGGTCACCCCATGCGGCCTTGGTTCGCGCGACACGCTCCGGGTCGAGGCCGGCCTGCCTCTGTACGGTCATGAGTTGGGCGACGACATCAGCCCGATTTCAGCGGGACTTGGCTGGGTCATCAAGAAAGATCGGGAATTCATCGGTTCGGGACCAATCAACCTGGCCAGAGAGAATGGCACCAAAACCAAGCTCCATGGCATACGGTTGGACACCAAGCGTCTCCCCATGCCAGGTATGCGCGTCTTCGTCGATGGCGCCGATGTGGGTGAAGTCAGCAGCGGCGTCTATTCGCCTTTGCTCGATTGCGGCATCGGTTTTGCCTTCCTCGATGCAGGCGTCAAGCTGGGAATGCCTTGTGCAGTCGATGTGCGAGGCAAGATGGAGCCAGGGACAATCGTGAGTAAGCGGTTCTTCAAACGCGAGGGCTGAGAGCCTCACGACACGTAACTCGGGATAACGCTGAGCCCAGTCACGCGGGCATCGAGCGTGCGGTCCGCTCGCGACTCTGGGATCGATGAGCCACTCTTCGTACGGCCTCACTCCGCTGGGGATTCGGAATCGTTGACAATGCTCAAACAATCCTTTAGTATCAAAGTTCGTGGCTCTAAATGCGAACCTATCTTGAAAGAGCCAGGTGGAGAATGAAGATGCGAAGAAAGCTTTGGATGAGTATCGTCCTCACAACCGCCACATCACTCACTTTGGTTTGCGCAGTCTCTGGGCGGACTGGAGTTTTGGACGGTCTACTTCGGTTGCAGTCTACGACTCCAGGGACGCAACAAATCGGCAATGCCAACCTCAGCGGCACCGTGATTGCCGGACAGTTCCAAGGCGGGGGCGCTGGGATTACGAATGTCAATGCCGCCACGTTGAACGGGCTGACTTCGTCAGCATTCCTACCTTCCACGCCACCGATCGCTATCTCCGGCAACAGCTCCGTGAACATCCTGAGGGTCGACAACCTGTACTCTGCAACCTTGAACGGCTACGCAGTCGAGTGCTTTGGGGTGAACGCACTGCACGGCAAATCCACTGTGTCCGGAGGAATCGGAGTCTATGGCGAAGGGACGAACGCCATCCTTGGAAACGGGTCGGGAACCGGCTCTTACGGCGTATTCGGA
>JAYROD010000219.1:0-6261 GCA_041911835.1 Fimbriimonadaceae bacterium
TATCGGGCTGATTCGCAAGGACACGCACTTCCTGTTTGCCGGCTGGTACAACATGATCCTCGCTGCCGCCTCATCGTTGGCGGGCGTCGCATCTGGCATTTTGGCAATGAGCCTGTCCGGATTTCCCTTCAAGGGAACGATGCGAGAGCACATTCTCTATGCCGCTACGGCGACGGTGGCCATGTGGATCATGGTGGCCATGCGTGTTCACCGGCATGAGAAGATGAACTTGGTTGCGCGGGTCATCTACTACGCGCTGGCAGTCGTTGGCATGCTGGCCATCAGTTGGGCCGGACATGTGGGCGGCGTCCTCGTTTACGGCGACTGATCTCGCATTCGAGCCAGATATTCTGGCTTCCGTTGGCCATGGAGCCGTATACTGGCGACATGGCCAAAAGAGGATTGTCTCGCCGGGAAGTATTAAAGTCCGCAGCTATCGGGGCCGCAGCGGCAGCGGTCTCGCCGGCGCTCCGGGCGCTCGCGCAAGACCCACCCAAAAAGCGGCCGGTGACCGGCTCGGGAGAGTTCACTTACGAGATGTACCACGACTGGGTCAATCCCCCGACCAATGTGCAATGGGGAGACACCCATGGCTTGGCGCTCGATTCCCATGGGCGGATATACATCGCCCACACAGTGCATTCCGGCAGCGTCGGATCGGACGCCGTATGCGTATACGATCAAAAGGGGAAATTGCTCAATTCGTGGGGGGACGAGTTCCGAGGAGGCGCCCACGGGCTCGATTTGCGAAAAGAGGGTTCGGAAGAGTTCTTGTATCACTGCGACACCCGACGTCGGGTAGTCGTCAAAACGGACCTGAACGGGAAAGTGGTTTGGGAGCAAGGCTGGCCCAAAGAGTCGGGAGTCTATGCTAGCGAGGACAAATGGTGTCCGACCAATGTCGCGTTCCTCCCGGACGGTGACCTTTTCGTCGGTGATGGCTACGGTTCAAGCTATATCCACCGCTATTCCAAGGACGGGGAGTACAAGGGCGTCGTCGTCAAGCCCGGTTCTGGCCAGGGACAGGTGAGCTGTCCTCACGGCCTATGGATCGATCATCGACATAAGGACCCTAAGCTGATCGTCGCGGACCGAGGCAATCGCCGTATACAGTATTTCACTCTCGATGGCCAGCATCAAAGTTTCCTGACCGAAGGGATGCGCATGCCATGCCACATTCATTTTCAGAAGGAGTTGATGCTCGTTCCGGACCTCGAAAGCGTCGTCACGATTCTGGACAAGAACGACAAGGTTGTGGCCAGCCTCGGCGATGGGAATCCATCGAATCTGCGGGATGCCCCACGGGAGAAGTTCATTCCTGGCAAGTTCATCCATCCCCACGCAGCGATTTGGATCAATAAGAAGGACATCTTGGTTGTCGAGTGGGTGCCGATCGGTCGGGTCACCCTCTTGAAGCACGTCTCTTAGCCAGGCGTTACCAGGAAGTCCAAGCTCGTTTTTTGGTGGAGAACGCTCCGGCGACGAGTTCGCTCGAGAATGCCGAGGGGACTGCGCCTGTCGTCGCGTAGATGTAGAGCGCTGTCTGAAAAATCCCGCTGAGCGCTGCGCCAATGATGGAAATGGCGATCCACCAGAAAACCGCCAAACCGAGCCCGAAGAGCATCGACGGCGCGGTTCCGATCATGAACCCGATTGTTAGCGGTATGAACCCAAGCATGGTTGCCACGAGAAGCGCCGCCCCGATGCCAACTTGACCTGAAAGATTCTCGCCCCACGTTCTTTTGAGCATGGCAGAAGACTGCTTCAGCGCAGAGATCGGCCCCAGGTTGTTGACGACCATCAGCGGCACGACAAAGTACGTGAGAAGACTCCATGCGGCTCCCAGCACGGCGATCACGAGTTTCCCCACCAGACCGGCCCGCTCCGAAATGGCGCGAAGGATGACGCCGACTGTAGCCGCAACAAACGCCCAAGCGAGGATCTGTCCGACGTGACGGGCAGAGTGGCGGAGGCCGTCAGACAGGCTGGCTCGTTGCCCGTTAAGTTGAGCATAGGCACACGTGACCAACGCGGAATTGAAGAAGATCACGATGAAGCTCGTCGCCAAGTAAAAAGCAAAGGCGCCGAGGTAGTAGAGGGGATCGCTCTGCAGCCTGCTCACTTGATCAAGCTTCCCGCTGAGCCCCACAGGAACAATGATTGCGACAAAGAGCAATGTCGTCAGCAGCCCCGACATGAGGGGTAGCCAAAGCATTTGAGGCTGAGAGCGGAGGACGGACGCGCTCTCTCGGAGCAGCCGCCAGCTTCGATCGAAAGATCCCATGTGCGCAGTATAGCAAGGCACGAGCGAAATGCCAAGTCGCTTGCAGTCCGGGATACCAGAACCTGGTGTATCCTGCAATCCGTGGTTCGTTCGCGGTCGACCTGGGTGTTCCTGACTTGCTCGTTGGGCATTCTTGGAGGAGCGCTCGCCTCAGGGCTTCGTGCATCCCAAGAGGTCACGTTCGATGGCGACGTCTTACCGATCTTCAAGGCGCATTGCGTCACCTGTCACGGGGGCGACGATCCCTCAGGTGAACTCGATCTCACCAGTGCGGAAGGCCTCAAGAAATCCAATGTCGTCGTGCCCGGAAAGCCGGAGGAATCGCGATTGGTCCAGCGGCTCCAGGGCCTCGGAGGGCGCCCTCGTATGCCAAAGGGTTTCGGTCCACTGGCTCAGGAGGACATCGACAAGGTCGTGCGCTGGATTCGAAGCGGCGCGAGCTACGCGGGAGGCAAGTCCGCCCATTGGGCCTACCTGCAGCCTGTTCGACCAGCGATTCCCGAGCAAAAAAGTGCGCAACGAAAATGGATTCGAAATCCAATTGACGCCTTTGTTCTCAAGCGACTGCAGGATTCGAGGCTCGAACCATCACCTGAGGCGCCCAAGGAGGTCTTGCTCCGTCGCGTTTACCTCGATCTGATCGGCCTGCCGCCGTCTCCAAGAGAGGTCCAGGCGTTCCTGGGTGATAAAAGGCCGGACGCCTATGAACGCGTCGTGGACCGACTCCTGGCCAATCCGCACTATGGAGAGAAACGGGCGCTCAAATGGCTCGACTTGGCTCGTTACGCCGATACGAACGGCTACGAAAAGGATGGCATTCGGACAGCATGGAAGTACCGCGATTGGGTCATCGACGCCTTTAACGCGAATATGCCCTACGACCAATTCACCATTAAACAGTTGGCCGGCGATCTGCTCCCAGATCCGTCTATCAACGATCTGGTCGCGACGGGCTTCCATCGCAACTCCATGTTCAATGCAGAAGGCGGCGTCGACCAGGAGGAAGCTCGGTATGAGGTGATTAACGACCGGGTTGCGACGACGGCGACTGTCTGGTTGGGAACGTCCTTGGCTTGCGCACGCTGTCATGACCACAAATACGACCCATTTACGCAACGGGACTACTTCAGGATGTATGCGTTCTTTAACAATACGGATTATCAGGAAGTGGGCAATAAGACCATCTCAGAAATGAAGTATGTGGAACCGGTCATAGAGGTACCGAATGCAGAGCAGGCAGCCAGTCGAATGCGCCTCATTGGAGAAATCGCCGCGCTTCGAGGGGAGTTGAAGACGAGGACCCCTGCACTGACGTCAGAAGAAGCCGCATGGGTCCAATCGTTACGGTCGAACCCCGCCTGGCGCACTCTCGCTGCGAGCGTAAAGGCAACCGGTGGCGTCGAATGGCAAAAGCAATCGGACGATTCTTGGCTCGCACAGGGCCCGAACGTGGATCAATCGACGATCACAGTTGTTGGATATCCAAATCAGGTTGTATCAGTGGTTAAGCTCGAAGTGCTGCCGGATAACAGGTTGGTGAACGGCGGCCCAGGTAGAGCGAGCAGCGGAAACTTCATTCTTTCAAGCGTCAGGATGTGGGCTGATGGAAAGCCCGTCCCAATGAGTGGCGCTGAGGCGGATTATGTACAGCAAGGCTACTCGATAGAGGATGTGCTCGACGAGGATCCGGACACGGGTTGGGCCGTGGCGGGTTCTTATGGGAAAGAGCATGTCGCGGCTTTCCGACTGACGAAGCCTATTCACGTGAAAGAACTTCGGGTCCAACTTGAATGCGCCTCAAGGATGTGGCCCCAACATACACTGGGAAGATTCCATCTCTCGTGTTCGGACGGCGCCGCCATTGTTGCAGAACTAGTGCCTGCCCCGATCCGTGAGATCGCCGGACTGGCTACGCGTACTCCTGATGAACAGAAGCGGCTCGATGACTTCTTCCTATCGGTCGCACCCAGCTTGAATGTTAAGCGACGACAACTTCAAGCGGATGAAAGGCAGCTGGATACATTAAATTCGGAGATCCCGACCGCACTGATTCTTCGTGAAAAAAAGACATCTGGCCCGCTCACGGCGTGGCTGAGGAAGCGCGGAGACTTTCTAAACAAATCCGAAGAGGTAACGGCGAGCACGCCTGCGGTGCTACCGCCCCTAAAGGATCCCGCGCCGAACCGTCTATCCCTCGCGAAATGGCTGGTATCAAAGGAGAATCCACTTACGGCGCGAGTGGAGGTGAATCGTCTATGGGAGGAGTGCTTCGGCCGAGGAATCGTTGAAACGAGTGAGAATTTTGGCACCCAAGGGTCTCACCCTTCACATCCAGAGTTGCTCGATTGGCTCGCTTGCGAATTCGTGGACCGGGGCTGGGACATGAAAGCCATTTTGCGGCTGATCGTGACGTCATCCACCTATCGACAAAGTTCGAGCCGATCAAAAGATCTACTCGCCAAAGACCCGGAGAATGTCCTGCTGGCCCGAGGGCCACGATTCCGATTGGACGCCGAAGGGATTCGCGATGTCGCGCTCACCGCGTCCGGGTTACTGAATCCGCAAATTGGCGGACCATCGGTTTTTCCCTATCAGCCCGAGGGGATATGGAATAGTCCGTATAGTGGCGAGCGGTGGATGACGAGCAAGGGATCATCCCTTTATAGAAGAGGAATCTATACGTTCCTTAAGCGTACAGCGATGTATCCCAATTTCATGGCGCTGGACGGGACAAGTCGCGAACAGTGCACTGTACGGCGAACACGAACAAACACACCGCTGCAGTCTTTGGCGTTACTAAACGATCAGACCTCGCTTGAAGCCGCCAAGGCGCTTGCGCGCAGAACGCTCAGAGAATCGAAAGGGAAGGCGCGCATAGACTACGCGTTCGAGCTCTGCACTGGGCGCATCCCGACAAGGGAAGAAAAGCTAAGACTTGAGAAATTGCTGTCAACTCTTACGGCGAGGTATTCGGCTCGATCGTCTGACGCTACGAAGCTTTCCCAAACACCGGAGTTGGCAGCATGGACCCTCCTCGCAAACGTCTTGCTCAATTTAGATGAAACGATCACGAAGAGCTAATTGAAATGCAATTTGACGAACAAAAGCTGATATCCCTGAAGCACATTACACGCCGAACATTCTTCAAGGAAATTGGGTACGGCATCGGCGGATTGGCATTGTCGAATTTGCTCGCTCAAAGTGTCTTCGCGGGCGCTGGACAACAACGGAGTCCAATGGCGCCGAAGAGTCCAATGTTTCCAGCGAAAGCGAAGAACGTCATCTTTCTGTTCATGGCGGGTGCTCCAAGCCAACTCGATCTCTTCGATCCAAAGCCAACATTGCGAAGATACGATGGGCAGTCGTGCCCGGAGGAACTGCTCAAGGGAGAGCGTTTCGCATTCATCAAGGGGACACCAAAGCTTCTTGGCTCACCCTACGAATTTACGCAAGTGGGCAAAAGTGGTCAGTGGGTATCCAGCCTGCTACCGCATTTTGCCGAGATCGCAGACGACGTCACCGTGATTCGATCCATGCAGACGACGCAATTCAACCATGCGCCCGGTCAAATCTACATGAACACCGGATTTCAGATTCCGGGAAGGCCCTCGATGGGCTCTTGGTTGACCTATGGGCTGGGGACGATGAATCAGGATCTTCCGGGTTTCGTGGTCCTGATAAGCGGTGAGAACAATCCGGATGGTGGGAAGGCTTGTTGGTCCAGCGGTTTCCTGCCTTCGGTCTATCAGGGCGTAGAGTTCAGATCAGAAGGCGATCCGGTGCTCTTTGTAAGCAACCCTGACGGTGTTTCTCGAGAAGTGCGGAGGGACACCCTTGATGCGATTCGCGACCTGAATCAAATGGCGTATCAACGGACCCTCGATCCGGAAATCGAGACGCGCATTGCGCAATACGAACTCGCCTATCGTATGCAAAGCAGCGTGCCGGAATTAACGGATATCTCAAAGGAGTCCCCA
>JAYROD010000220.1:0-2848 GCA_041911835.1 Fimbriimonadaceae bacterium
AGCAGCCTTAGCGGCAGCCTTGGCCTGGGCAAACACAGGGAAAAGGATCGCCGCCAAGATAGCGATGATCGCGATAACAACCAAGAGTTCAATGAGCGTAAACGCTTTACGCATGGTATGAGTGCCTCCTTGAGGAGATAGAATGTACCCCCTTACTTTACACCGAGTCCGCCAATTTCCAAGGAACTTTTTTTGGAAATTGGCTTTTTTTCGGAGATCGAGCAAGAATCGTGCCAAAAACGAACGTCGCCCCTGGGGAAAACCCCAGGGGCGAAAGTTAGGACTATTCACGAATCCTAAGCGAACCGGTGCCTACTTCGGCGTTTCTTCCTTGACTCCAGGGGCTTTGACGCCGCCTTGAGTCTTGCCGCTCGATGGAGGCGGAGCAGTCTGAGGTGGCGGCGCGTTAGGATCAGCCTTTGGCGCCTCCTCTCCGCTGCATCCGATTAATGCCATCGGAGCAATCAGGGCGAAGAGTCCGGAGATAACGGTCAGCTTCTTCACGATAGTCTTTCCTTGCATCTTAGTATCGCGGGTCCCACGGATACTTGGAAGCGTCCGTCACGACCACGAGGGTGCAGTTCTGGGCCGGGTTGTAGTTCGTACCGATAGCCATGTTGCCAGGCTTGCCGAACTTAGCATGGCCGTCGACGAAGGAGACGTTGCCGCCCTGCGCATAGCGCGTGGCATAGCCGTCCGTATTCGCCCACTTACCGGTGACGCCAACGCCGCCGAATCCGAGAGATGCGGCTCCGAAGTAGTCCTGGCAGTTGAGACCCCAACCGACCTGTACCGGACCATAGAAGTACTCGGTGCTGGGCCATGCATCAGGAACGTTAACCATCGAACCAAGGATCGTCGCAGGATTCGTCTGCAGGTCCTTTCCACCGTTGTCGGCGAACATGACGATTTCAGCAGGTCGAACGACGAACGAAGCGTTGTGACCGCGGAACCACTGCGAGGTGTTTCCGGATCCGCCCGGGTCCACTGAGCCGCAACCAGGCTTGGCCGGGATGCAGAGCTCGGAGAGGTAGCCATAGTTGTAGCCATAGCTAAGGTTGAAGCCGCGGGACTCGGCCGACTGATAGTCGGTTTCGCCGGGAGCGGTCATGATGTTCCAGTTCTTAAGATACGGGTACATCGCGAACTGCCACATGGCGCGGTAGCCGCAGTTGGCGGGAATGGCAGGAGCGAACGGCAAGCAGACGCCACCGGCGATTCGGCCAAAGAAGATCGGGAAGGTGTCATCGTAGTCCGACAAATAAATCTGACAAGCGGTGTTGAGCTGCTTGACGTTTGAAAGGTCGGACGCCTTCTTGGCGGCTTCCTTCGCCTGTGCAAAAACAGGGAAGAGGATGGCAGCCAGAATGGCGATGATCGCAATGACAACAAGTAGTTCGATTAGCGTAAACGCTTTTCGCATGGGTATTAGACCTCCATTGAAACTATCTGACAGACCCAGTTTACAGCAAATTGGTTCTCTCAGCAACGTCGCAGATTGGTTTTTTTGCACTTTTCGCGCCAAATCCGGAGTTACCGGCAACATTGCCGGCGACTCCTTCGTCTCGCGCGCATAGCGCAATTTTTCCATCTGCCGCCTGTTCGACGACCATCAAGACTTCTGGGTTTCCGGAATCTGGACCTGAATCACAGAATCAGCAAGTTTGACGATACTGGAGCTGGAATCCTTGGAAAGTCGGTCCAGCAGCGCGTCGATTGCAGCCTCGTCGACCGGCCCGATGTACTCGTCGCCGACTTGGAGCAGCGGAGCTCGGTCGCAAGCGTCGAGGCATTCCACCTCGTGGAGCGTAATCGCCCCATCCTGCGTCGTTTCACCAACGTCGATCCCCAGCTTTGACTTCAGATAGGCCAGGATTCGATACCCGCCGCAAAGCTGGCAAGTTAGGCAGGTGCAAACCTCGATCATGTGGCGGCCGACGGCATGGTCGGTGTTGTACATCGTATAAAACGTGGCCACGCCCTCGACTTCGGCGTAGCTTCGGCCCAGCCGGTGTGCGACCTCGGCGATCGCTTCCCCACTCAAGTATCCGCCGTACTCCCGCTGGGCAATCCATAGCCCGGGCAAGATGCACGACTTCTTGTCCGGGTAATGGGTACCCAGCGCTGCTAGTTCAGCAACGGCTTGTTCGGAGAATCGGAGTTGAAGGTCCTCGATGTTCGGAGCTTTAGGTCTCTGGTTCACTGCGCCGAGTTGAATGAGGTCGCTCATGGCCTACTGAGATTCTACCGCCGTCCTCAGCGATCGATCTCACCCAAGACGATATCGATCGAGCCGATGATCGCGATCACATCGGCGATAAGGCGGCCAATGGCCATGACTTCGAGCGACTTGAGGTTCATGAAGGACGACGGGCGCTCGTGCCAGCGGTAGGGGCGGTTCGTGCCGTCGCTCACGATATAGAAGCCCAGTTCCCCCTTCGAGCCCTCGATCCCAGCGTATGCCTCGCCGACGGGCGTTCGAAAACCCTCCGTATACAGCTTGAAATGGTGAATGAGCGATTCCATCGACGTATCGAGTTCTTCCCGCGGTGGCGGAGCGATTTTCCGATCAGAGGTGTTCCATGGTCCATCTGGCAAGCGATCGATGGCTTGCTCGACGATCTTGCAACTCTCCTTCATCTCGGCAATGCGGACAAGAAAACGGTCGTAAACGTCACCATGCTTCCCGATGGGGACAGCGAAATCGAAGTCCTCGTAGCTGGAGTAGGGATGGCTCTTACGCAGATCCCAGGCCACACCGCTCGCCCGCGCAATCGGGCCCGAGCATCCGAGTTCGAGCGCTTGCTTGCCCGTCAAGACTCCAACGCCCTGCGTCCGCTCCATCCAG
>JAYROD010000221.1:0-6279 GCA_041911835.1 Fimbriimonadaceae bacterium
TCACGATCCCTGCTATCTCGCCCGCGTCAATAACGAATCGGATGCTCCGCGCGCGCTATTGGGTCAGACCACCGACCTTAACAATACGGCTGTCCCGGCGGTCGCTTGGCTCGAGGCGGATCCGTCACCGGAGACGCTGCTCGAGCCCGAGCATCGGGGACGCAAAACCCTTTGCTGTGGCGCGGGTGGCGGACGCATGTGGATGGAGGAGTCCCCGGAGCAGCGGCCAGGCATTCGCCGTGCCGAAGAGTTGCTGGCGACGGGCGCCAAAACGATCGCTTTGGGGTGCCCTTTCTGCCGAATTATGCTCGACGCGTCTGTTAAACACATCACCAACGAGGAGATCAGGTTGGTCGACCTCGCTGAGCTCTTACGGGAAGCCAATTGATCGTCGCCGTCGGCACCGACATCGTCGAGATTCGGCGCATTGAGCAGGCCATGCGCAACCCCCGGTTTGTGGAGCGAATCCTCACACCTCGGGAGCGCCTTGGCGCTCTGTCCCCGTCCTTCGTTGCCGGACGTTGGGCGGCGAAGGAAGCCATAGCGAAATCGTTCCGCAGAGCGCTGCGATGGCAAGACGTCGAGATCCTCGTCGGCGAGAACGGCACGCCCATTCCAACGCTCGCGAAGTGGATCCTTCCGCCGCATCGGCGCATTCACTTATCGATTTCCCACGAGCGCCACTTCGCGGTTGCGATGTCCGTGCTCGAAGAAGTCGATTCTTAACATCCCGTTAACGTTGCCTCGGTACGTTTTGTTAAGAAAAGCTGGCTCTTGTGTGGGCCGCGGGTGAACAGATGAAAGCAAATTGGATCTTCATTGTCGGCTTAGCGTTTGGGATACTGTTGGCTGGATGCGGCGAAGGCGGAAAGAGTTCTGCTACTACCGATTCGAAAGGGGGACCTGCGAGTTCAGCTTCGAATTCCGGCCAAGCGTCCGGCTCGGTGCAGGTCGACGGATCGAGCACGGTCTTCCCAGTTTCCGAAGCCGTGGCGAGCGAATTCAAGAAATCGAAACCGGATGTGCAAGTTTCGGTTTCGCAATCGGGCACCGGCTCCGGCATGCAAAAGTTCCTTCGCGGCGAAATCGACATCTGCGATGCGTCGCGTCCGATTGAGGCGAAGGAGGTCGAAACCGCAAACTCCAGCAATTTCGAGTTTGTCGAGCTTCCCATCGCGTTCGATGGCCTCTCGATCGTGGTCAACAAGGACAATTCTTTTGCCTCCGACATCACGGTCGCGGAACTTAAGAAGATCTGGGAGCCGGACAGCAAGGTGATGCTCTGGAGCGATGTCAGACCCAATTGGCCCAAGGAGAAGATTGTGCTCTTCGGACCAACACCCAACCACGGAACGTTCGAGTATTTCACCGAGGCGATCAACGGCAAAAAGAAGGCGAGCCGAACGGACTACACGCAGTGTCCGGACTACAATGTGTTGGTGCAAGGCGTTGCCCGAGACAAAAATGCCCTGGGTTATGTTGGGTTTGCCTACTACGACCAAAACAAGTCTCAACTAAAGGCGCTGAAAGTGGACAGCGGAAAGGGTCCGATCGAGCCTTCGGTCGATACGATCGCGAAGAATGTGTACACGCCGCTCTCGAGGCCGCTGTTCATTTACGTCAGCAAGAGCTCGCTCGCACGCCCCGAAGTAAAAGCATTCGTCGATTTCTACCTGGGAGAAGGGCGAGCCCAGGTTGCCAAGACTGGATACGTGCCGCTCAGCGACGCAGACTTCGACCTGGTTAAAAAGCGAGCGGAAGCGATGACTGCCGGATCGCTCTTCGCGGAGGCAAAGCCCGGAATGAGCCTTGCCGAGATTATGGGTAAAGAGGGCGGCAAGTAGTCGAACATGGCGACTGTTGGCGACAGCTCCGGCCAGCTGAAATTACTCAGGGCCAAGGGCTTTTCTCCAAGCCGCCTCAAGGAACTGGGAATCAGGGCGCTCTGTTTCGTGTGCGCCCTGATATCCGTCATCACCACGATCGGCATTCTTTACGTGTTGGTCAAGGAATCTTACGGCTTCTTCCAAGCCGTAAGCCCAGTTGACTTCTATACGGGAAAGGAGTGGTCGCCGCAATTCGAGCCTCCCAAATTCGGAATCCTGCCATTGCTCTGCGGCACGATGCTGATTACCGTTGGGTCGGGCCTCATTTCGATCCCATTGGGGCTCTTGAGCGCGATCTATTTGGCGGAGTACGCCAATCCAAAGGTCAAGCGCCTTCTCAAACCTGCCCTCGAGATGCTCGCCGGCATCCCCACGGTGGTTTACGGCTACTTCGCTCTGTTCTTCGTGACTCCGTTGCTGCAGCGGATGAGTTCCGGCTTCGAAGTCTATAACGCTGCGTCAGGAGCCATCGTTGTCGGCATCATGACGCTGCCACTTGTCTCATCGCTTTGCGAGGATTCGATCTCTGCTGTCCCACGGTCCATTCGCGAGGGAGCCTACGCCCTGGGGGCCACGAAGTTCGAAGTGACGGTGAAAACCGTCATTCCGGCGGCCCTCTCCGGCATCGTCGCATCATTCATCCTGGCGCTAAGTCGCGCCGTTGGCGAAACGATGGCGGTGACGCTCGCGGCTGGGGCCACGCCGACCCTGACGCTGAACCCAGCGCGCCAAATCGAGACGATGACGGCTTACATCGTCAGTGTCAGCTCGGGCGATGCGCCTGTTGGGTCTCTGGAATACAAAACCATCTTTGCGGTCGGCATCACGTTGTTCCTCCTGACGTTGCTGGCCAATCTTGTTGCGGCGAGGCTGGTTCGCCGATTCCGGCGGGTGTACGCATGAGACAGATGACTATCGAGCAGTCGCGGCGCCATTTGGCCTGGCGGAAACGCAAGAGCCGGGCCTTTGGCTGGGCCTGCATGGCGGCAGTGATGATCGGCGTTGCGATGCTCATCGCGCTGCTTTCGAAAATTGCCATCGACGGGGCGTCTCGAGTCAACTGGAGCTTCCTGACGAGCTTCGCCAATCCGGATCCTAAGCTCGCTGGCATCAAAGCCTCGATCGTCGGCAGCCTGGCGATCATGGTGTTGACGACGATCATCACCGTGCCTATCGGGGTGGCTGCCGCGATTTATCTTCAGGAATTCGCATCTCGTCGGAGCCGCTTCGTTAACTTCATCGAGGTGAACATCGCGAATTTGAGCGCTGTTCCATCGATCGTCTATGGACTCTTGGGCCTTGCGGTCTTCGTCACCTGGCTTCAGTTCGGAAAGAGCGTGCTTTCCGGCGCCCTGACGATGAGCCTGCTTGTCCTCCCGATGATTATTCTCGTCGCCCAAGAAGCGCTCAAAGCGGTCCCTTCCTCTTATCGAGAGGGCGCGCTGGCGCTCGGAGCGACCCGATGGCAGACAATTCGAAGGCAAGTGCTGCCTTCGGCAGCGCCAGGCATCTTCACGGGCATCATCCTGTCCGTTTCGCGGGCAATCGGCGAGACGGCCCCGCTCATCGTCGTGGGGGCGGTGGGTTACGCTGCTTTCGTTCCCACCCGGCTCAGCGATCGGTATACAGTCATGCCTCTGCAGATATTCGATTGGAGCAAGCGGCCTCAAGTCGATTTTCAGCACGATGCAGCTGGGGCGATCATAGTGCTGATGCTGGCGCTCCTTGCGCTCAACGCCGTCGCGATCCTGCTCCGCAATCGCGCGCTCAAGAAACGCTGAATTCGAGCGGGTACCCTCCAGAAATGGCCAGCTTTGGCCCGGTCGCTCCGCATTACGACCTGCTGATGTCCTCGGTGCCGTATCGTATGTGGGCCGGATACTATCAGCTTCTTTTGGCTCAGCAGGGTGTGAACCCCAAGCGCTTGCTCGATGTGTGCTGCGGTACTGGCACACTCGCCCAAATGTTCGCTGCAGAGGGCTATTCGGTTGTCGGCGTCGACCTCAGCGAAGCAATGATCCAAGAAGCCAAGCTCAAAGCGCAAAAGCGCGGACTGGCTATCCAGTACTTCGCGGCAGATGCAGCCGACTTTCGACTAAGCGAACAATTCGAAGGAGCCTACTCGTTTTTCGACAGCCTGAACTACATCACCGACCCAGACCATTTACGCCGAGCGATCGCAAACGTAGCTGCCCACCTGGAGCCGGGCGGTTCGTTTATCTTCGATGTAAACACGGCGTACGCGTTTGAAGAGCGAATGTTCGATCAGAAGGATCTCCGCCAAAAGGCGCGCATCCAGTACGACTGGAAGGGTGACTATGACCGGCAGACTCGGATCATCAGCGTGAGAATGAGCTTCTGGAGAGACGGAGAGCGATTCGAAGAGTGCCATGTGCAGCGAGCGCATACAGACGAGGAGATTCGAGAATTCCTGGAACTCGCGGGCTTCCGGTCCGTCCGATGCTTCGATAGCTACACCCTAGATCCGCCGCGAGAGCGGAGCGACCGCGTCCACTATGCCGCGACACTGGCGTAGACAGATAAACTAAGCCATGCTTCAGCCCTTGATCGCCGCCATTCTCGTCGCGCAGACCAAGACGGTGACCCTCTACCACGGTGCGCCTTCGGAGATTGGCTTTCGATATTGGGCTGTCGAGGACACCTTTATCGACGCTTACCGACCGGACGTCAACTTTGGACGGGATGGGCTCCTGTCGGGTGGTAAAGACAAGACGATTCTGATAAAGTTCGGCGACTTGCAACGAATGTTGCCGGGCAAGAAAATCGTCGATGCCCAACTGGTCTTTACAATCGCTTCGGGAACGGAACCCACTTTCACTCAGATCTCCAAAGTCCTTGCGCCCTGGGGGGAGGGTCCAGGCAAGCGCGGCTTCACCCTGCCTCAGCCGGCTGATCCGAAGAAGCCTGGAGAGAAGCCCAAGGACATCCCGCCTCCGTGGTCGGCGACATGGAAGCACCGTCGAAGCGGGCCGGGCGCCGTTTCCTGGCAGCTTGCTGGAGCTCTGGGCGATCTCGACACGGCTCCGATTCAGGAGGCCAAAGCTTCGAGCAGTTCCAATACGATGACGATCACGGGCCTGGGGCCGACGGTTCAGACGATGCTCGATCATCCGGAGTCAAATAACGGATTCGCCATCGAAATGGGCTCGAATACGGACTTTGCGAGCAGCGATAGCCCGGCGGGTCAACCTCAATTGATGGTCACCTTAGCCGACACAGCACCCCCTGCCGGCGCCGATCTCGCCGTGACTCTGATCGAATCGAGTTGGAAGGATGGTTCCGCATGGCCGAAGGACGGTGAGAACGTCAATTGGATCGCGCATATCAAGAACGTCGGAGACGCTCCGGCAGATGGGTTTTCCGCAAAATGGATCGTACGGGAACGGGCCTCCAGCTTGGTCGACGTCGACCGCAAACTGGCCCCTGGGGAAGAGACCACCACGGAGATTCGATTGCCGTTCAAAGCCGGTGGGAACGATCACCGAACGGAGCCTCTCGCGCTTACAATCGAACCGAAAGGTCCGGATTCCAGGCCATGGAACAACTCTCTCGAGATCTTCATGAACGGTCTGCCCGTCAGCGCCGAGATCGCCGACGAGGCTCGAGCGTCGCTCCTAAACCAAGCGAAATTGAATGGATTCTCAAGCATCGAAGAGTTCCTGCAGGACCGAATCAGCTACTGGAATGGAGTCGTCGCTCCGCAAAGTCGATATGGCTTCGCGCCCGAAGGATCACTCGAACGCCTTAGGCTGCAATCGATTGGCTCCGGGTCGCATGATGGCTTGGTTTGGCCAATCAACCCCTCAGGGAAGCTCCGGGACGATGTGATGAGCTTGAGCAAGGCTATCGGCATTGTCGATCTCTCGACGCTCCGGGTGGCGCCCGGATCGGTCACCGTGGGGGGGCAAGCAGTCCCCAGGGGCTGGACGGACTTCACGCCAGGGCTCTTTGGCGGCGATGTCCGAGACGACACCATTGTCCCCAAGCTTCTGACGCTTTCTGAACCGAACTGGTTTAGTCCGCTCTCAGAAGCCTTGCCGATGGAATCGAACGAAATGCTCTCTCGAACCGACATCGGGTCCATCAATTCGATGGTTGGGCTCATTGGACCCCAGCGCTTTTCAAAGCCGTTCGATATCCCCGGGATCTGTCTCGTGCGCGCGTTCGATGCTTCCGGCAACCCTCTCCCCAATACCGACCTCACCTTCTATCAGATTACAGGCGGGCAAGGTGAGGCTCAAGAAGCGTTTACAGCCAAGACGGGCACGCAAGGGGCCGCAAACATTCCGAACCGTCCGGGAGCCGACGGACAGAAACCCAATCCTTACGGTGCGCTAGATCCAGCCCTCAAGAACGGCTTGTTCCTCGTCAA
>JAYROD010000222.1:0-3052 GCA_041911835.1 Fimbriimonadaceae bacterium
CCCAGTTCGGCAAGGCGGTGGCCGACATCGTCGAGGCCTGCACCGATACGGACGTGACGCCGAAGCCACCCTGGCGGGCACGCAAGGAGAAGTATCTCCCGCATCTCGCCGCTGCCTCTCCGTCCGTGAAGCTGGTCGCAGTCGCAGACAAGCTCGACAATCTGCGAGCGATCCTGGCTGACTATCGGATACTTGGACCGGCGCTGTGGAGTCGATTCAACGCCGGGTATGAGGACCAGGTTTGGTACTTCCGCGGCTGCGCGAAGGCCCTGCAGGGCGGGCCAGCCTCGCTGGTGAAGGAGCTGGAAACAGCGGTTCAGCAACTGGAGCAGCTAGGAAAATGAATATATCCCAGGTTCCTTGGGTCAGCCGAAGCCGACCGACAGGGTCCGTACGCTCCAGCCTGTTATCAAGTGAATTAGGGCTTAACAGAATCGTCGTGCCGAAAAGCTGGTAGAAATACGGGCCATTTTTCATGGCGGCCTTGGCAATTTGACCAAGCCCACAATAAGAATGGTTGCAATCCATTAAGGAAATGGGTAAAGCCATTCGCGATGGTGACCCCTTACCATGCCAAGTTCTTCGCGTACGAACTTACCAAGCGGTGTCCGTCCGACAGTATCGAGAAACTCGCCAGCGCACTTGTCGATGCACAGGTCGATCTGAATCCCCATCAGATTGAAGCGGCGCAATTCGCGTTTCGGTCGCCTCTTTCGAAAGGCGCGCTTCTCGCCGACGAAGTTGGACTCGGGAAAACCATCGAAGCGGGCCTCGTGCTTTCGCAAAAGTGGGCAGAACGAAAGCGGCGGGTGCTGGTCATTACGCCTTCAAATCTACGCAAGCAGTGGCATCAGGAGCTACAAGAGAAGTTCTTTCTGCCCTGTCGCATTCTGGAAACGAAGTCCTACAACCAGGCCGCCCGGCAAGGAAATGTCCGCCCATTTGAAATTCACGACATCGTCATCTGTTCCTACCAGTTCGCACGTTCGAAGGCGGCGGAGATCAGCCTCATGCGTTGGGATCTGGTTGTCATCGACGAAGCGCATCGCTTGCGGAACGTCTACAAACCCACCAACGTCATTGCCAACACGCTGAAGCAGTCTCTGAAGGACGCGCCCAAGTTGCTCCTGACCGCCACGCCATTACAAAACTCGTTGCTTGAACTCTATGGCCTCGTAAGTGTCGTGGATGACCGGATCTTCGGGGACCTCAAGAGCTTCAAGGAACAGTTTGCCAATCTGCACAACAAGCCGACCTTCGATATCTTGAAATCGCGCATGCAGCCGCTGTGCAAGCGAACGCTGCGTCGCCAAGTCTTGCCTTATGTGCGCTACACCAAGCGCCTGCCGATGGTCCAGCCCTTCACGCCGGCAGAGAGCGAGGACCGGCTCTATCATCTGGTCTCCGACTACCTGCGACGAGACAATCTTCAAGCCCTACCGGCCAGCCAACGGACCCTGATGACTCTTGTGTTGCGGAAGCTCCTGGCCTCGTCCTCCTTCGCGATCGCCGGGGCACTCGAGTCCATGAGTCAACGGCTCCGTGAACGACTGCGCCAGGCCGATGGACCAAACCCACTGGAACAGGCGCTGGAAAAAGATTTCGAGGCACTGGACGAAATCGCCGACGAATGGGAGGAGGAAGAACCCTCACCTGAACCCCTCACCGAAGCAGATCGGAAGGCCATTCAACAGGAGATTGACGACCTCGAAGGCTTCAGGACACTCGCTGTTTCGATTACCCATAACGCCAAGGGGCAAGCCCTGCTGATCGCCTTGCGGACAGCCTTCGGCAAAGCCTCGGATCTCGGCGCAGCCCAGAAAGCCATCATCTTCACCGAATCCAGACGCACGCAGGAGTATCTCCTCCGAGTCCTCGCCGACAGTCCCTGGAAAGACCACATCGTGCTCTTTAACGGCTCCAACAACGACGAGAAATCCAAGCAGATCTATCAAGCGTGGCTCCAGCGTCATCAGGGAACCGACCGAGTCACCGGCTCTCGCTCTGCCGACATGCGCTCTGCCATCGTGGACTATTTCAAGGAGCAGGGCCAAATCATGATCGCCACGGAAGCGGGAGCCGAAGGCATCAATCTCCAATTCTGTTCACTGGTCGTCAACTACGATCTGCCCTGGAATCCGCAGCGGATCGAACAGCGTATCGGCCGCTGCCATCGCTATGGACAAAAGCACGATGTGGTTGTCGTGAACTTCCTGAATCAGTCCAATGAAGCGGACCAGCACGTGTTCCGACTGCTATCCGAAAAATTCCAGCTCTTCGAGGGCGTCTTCGGGGCGAGCGATGAAGTACTGGGTGCCATCGAATCCGGCGTCGATTTCGAGAAGCGCATTGCCGACATCTATCAGCGATGCCGGACTCCACAGGAGATCAAGACCTCGTTCGACCAATTACAGAGCGAACTCGGCACGCAAATCGATGAAGCCATGACCCGCGCCCGCCAACTCCTCTTCGAACACTTCGATGACGAAGTGCGCGAGAAGCTCCGGGTCAGTGACGAGAGCTCCAGGCTGTACTTGAATCGATACGAGCGCATCCTCATGCAACTCACCCGCTTTGAACTGCGCGAGCACGCGGAATTTCTCACCGACTCGTCCTTCAAGCTGCAATCCTGTCCCTTTACAGGCGACATTCCTCTGGGGTTGTATGAACTACCTCGTCGAACGGGAGAAGCCCATCTCTACCGACTCGCTCACCCGTTGGCTGAACGGATGTTGGCGCAAGCGAAAGGCCGTGTACTGGAATCGGCTGAGTTGACCTTCGAGTATGGCAAGCACGACGGTAAAGTCACGGTCGTCGAGCCCTACATTGGGAAGTCTGGCGTCATGAACGTCTCGCTCTTTACCGTCGAAGCGCTGGATCAAGCGGAGGACTATCTGATTTGCACTGGCGTAACGGATTCCGGTGAGGTGCTCGATGAAGAAGTCGTCAGGCGGCTGTTCTCCCTACCTGGAACAGTGACCGAATCGAGAACAACGCCACTCGACCATCCCTCGCTTCGCACGAAAACCGAAGAACGCCAGGACGCCATCAG
>JAYROD010000223.1:0-2617 GCA_041911835.1 Fimbriimonadaceae bacterium
CAGCCAGAGGAAATCGCTTCTGCCGTTGCGTATTTATGCTCATCGAGAGCCTCCTACGTCTCCGGAGTCAGTTTGCTCGTCGACGGAGGCCTCACGAAAGGATTCTAGGGGTTCGATTACAGACGCTCCATCTCGAATCGAACTCGCTCTCCTGGACGCAATTGAGCGATCCGGCTCAACTCGCGCTCACGGACCACCGCAACCTTCGGATAGCCGCCGATTGTCGGTCCGTCGGGACCAAGAATCATCAACTGCCCCCGATTGTTCACTTGGATTGATCCGACGCAAGCGGGCTCACTGACCAGTTCGCCAACGGACCCCATCGGTTCCCCATCCAAAAGAATCCCTACTCGATTCGATTGAAGACTCACTGCATAGGACCCGGACGCCAATTGAGCCATATCGAACAGGTCTGCCTGGGGTCCCGGGATGATCGCGATTGGACCATCTTCGAATTCCCGGTCGGCGGTGCTCCCGGCAGACATCATCGTCGAGGACTGCCCAATTTCGAGTCGATCCCCCTTATTTATCAAGCGGCCTGAGCAACTGCCGAGGATTGGTTGAGTGACGAAGCCGCCCGCTACGGCGACATACGTCCTTGCTCCGCTTTCAGGCACAGGAATTTCGATACTCTCTCCTGCACTTAGAAGTTTTCTTGTTATGGTCCACTTATCACATATAGAAAGTCGCACTTCTTCAATTGCTAGGAGGGACACAGAGCCCATCGACAGCTCGATTACTGCGGCATCGAAATTATTGCCACACATCTTGTTCACAAGATGCATCGCGGCGCGGTCGAATGAACCTCCTGGAGGCACACCGAACCGGCGATAGCCTGGACGTCCAGAGTCTTCCAGCCGCGCCAAACCGAACAGCCGATCGACAAGCAGACTAATATCCCACCTCAAATCCGGCGTCTTCCAGCGTCGATCGGACCATCTGGCAGAACTCTACGCAGCCAGGAGTGTCGCCATGCAGGCACAGAGAATCGACCGTTCGGGCAAGCTCCACGGCCTGCCGCCGGACATCTTCTGAATCAACGAGGACGGCTCCCGGCTCCGAACGGGAGATGAGTGTTCCGTCCGGCGCGTAACCCCTATCGGCGAAGCCTTCCTTGATGATCGTCACGCCATGCTCCTGCAACCGTGAAATGTATGGACAAGAGGGCAAGAGCATGAGCGCAGCCCCCGTCACCTTCGCTTCATTTTCGAGAATTCCGACGGATATCGAAGTGATGTCGTTATCGTTTTGCGAACAGAGCATGCTGTACCATGCTCCATGAGGCTTAATGTATGCCATATCTGGACATTCAAGCCGGAATCGTATTAGTTGCATTTGCATCGCTGGTAAGTAGTCCATAAATTCTTCGAACGAGGGAGCCTGGCGTCCCATGTGCTCACGGTCGGGAAAGCCCGGGTGCGCGCCAATCCGAACGCCCTTCGAGCGACACAGGTCGATGGTCCTCATCGTCAGATCCCAAGACCCTGCATGCTCTCCGCAACAAACATTCGCGCTCGAAGCGGATTCAAGAAGCGCTTCGTCGTCTGGAAACCCTTCACCGATATCCACGTTGAGATCGATCTTCTTCAAAGTCGCTTTCCCTTGAGGCGGCCGAACTCTCCCGGGGCGATTCTTTCAAATCGAATCCAATCCCCGGCGCGAATCGGGAAGTACTCATCTTCCAGGTCGATGATGGTCAGGGGAGTGCGCCCTATCAGCGCCCATCCGCCGGGTGACTCGCTCGGATAGATGCCTGTCTGCTTTCCGGTCAACCCGACGGAGCCCGAAGCAACCCGTGGACGAGGCTGAGGTCGCCGGTGAACACCGCATAGCGGTTTGGGTAGATAACCGAGAAACGGGAACCCGGGTGAAAAGCCGATTGCGTAGCAGCGGTATTCGATCGAGGTGTGATACGCCGCCAATTCGTCGCCGGTTAACGCCAGGCTCTCTGCCGTCGCCATCCAATCGTCACCGAGTTCGTAGCAGACCGGAATGATATGAAATTGCGGTTCAACTGCAGGAAGCAGGCTGGATTCGACTCCATCCAAGAAAGCTTCAAGCGCCTGCAACGAGAGCGATGCCGTATCGCAAAACACGCCGACGGTCTCATAAGCGGCGGTCGTTTCAAGGACACCCGGAAGCCCGGCGGACTGGATAAGCTCCGCCAGTGCAAACGCCTCGCGCTCTCCCAATTCCCTAATTAGAAATGCAGACTCGCCTAAAGGTTCGAGGCGCATGGTTCATCGTAGCATGGCTCGGTCATAATCGGGCCATGCCGCTCTCGCGACGAGACCTCTTTAAGCTGGCAAGTGCGGCCGCCGGATCGATCGCAATTCCAGGCGCGATCCAGGCGCTGGCGCCGGAGAAGAAGGTTGCGCACCGGCCATTTGGGAAGACCGGCCGGAGCGTCTCCATTTACGCCGTCGGGTGCGCCGAGATTCCAAGCAACGAGGACACCGTGGAGGCGCTCAATCAGCTCCTCGACTCGGGAGTGAACTACATCGACACGGCTCCCAGCTATGCCGGAACGCGCAGCGAAACCGCCATCGGACTGCTGATGAAAACGCGAAGGAAAGAGGTCTTTCTCGCCACAAAGACGCTTGAGCGTGATGCAGAC
>JAYROD010000224.1:0-4887 GCA_041911835.1 Fimbriimonadaceae bacterium
AACCGGGTAATTGCCAGGCTGAGCAAAACTGAAGGCCCTCTCCCCGCTGAGCGAAGTTTCTGCGCCTTTCGGCGTCCACGTAGTGACGGCGTTTGCGAAGATCGGCTCGGTTGCACCCAACAGCCTGCCCAAATTGGCCCTAATCCGGGCCAGCGACTGCCCTAGCCGGAGATTCGACGCGATCGAGGAAACAGTCACGGTCAGCGGCTCACCCTTCGTGATCTGCGCTGGGTTTGGCATATAGGCGAGTTGGATATCGTTCGCTTCGATTCCATCGGCAAGCTTTGTGATTTCTTCCACGAGCCCGTCTCGCACTTGCTGCCATGCTCCAAAGATGATCGGATAACAGTGCGTAAAAATGGCCTCAGCGGTGCCCATGTCATGGCGGCCGGAAACGTCGCCAAACCCACGGTCGGCCGCCTGAGCCGCTCGGGATTGCACGAACGCCTTCAGCGCTTCCTCCGTATGGAACGAATCCACCAATTGGTCAACGGTGTACTTCCGCTCGTCCACTCTTCCTGTGGCACTGAAGATGCCTTCCAACAGGTCGAACGCGCTCTGCCGATTCGCGACGAAATCGTAACCGTTTTCCTTGGCTGCCTCCAAGATGGATTGCACGATCAGCATGCTCGCTGCGGGGCCAAGTTCGACGAACAACGGCGAGACGTGGCTCAGCGCGCTCATGTAGTCCTCTTCACCCAAGCTGCGCGAGGCCATATAGGTGCTGAACATCGTGACCATTCCCTCCACAACCAGACTTGCGGGGATCTTCTCGAGCGCTGCGGTCAGCGCCTTCCCGACTTTGTTCCCGGCCTCGATGCCGTCGAGCGCGACTCGGAGGATCGCCTTTTGCGCTAGGCCGCCACGGTCGAACCGAGATAGCAGCGCGCCTTCCAAGGAGGCTCGATGAAGCAGGCTCGTGAGCGGTCCTTCGAGTGATGTCAGGGCCCTCGGATTCGCCCGAAGCTTAGAAGCCATTTCTGCGAGTTCCGCGCGCAACGCCGTGTTAACCGGCAACCTCGCCAAGTCTCGCGCCTTGACCAGATCCCTTTCCAGCCGAGCCAGATACTTGGCAACGGCTTCGGGGCTGGAGGCCTTCATTGCTTCTTCCGCGTGCGCTGCCCACTGAAACGCCGTGGACGCGCTGCCGCTGACCGTGTATTTGGCGATGCCTTCGCCCTCATGGACAAGGTCTGCCATGCCCGAATAGACCTTCCCGTTTACAGAATAGAAGAGCCGACCGGCGCTCCTTTCGTAGGCTTGCGTATACGCGCCCGCCCCAGGGCCATAGAGCCCTTCAGCCAGTTTCATTGGGGTAGAGGCTGTCACTTTTCCCGAATAGCCCAAATTCGGCACTTGACCGAGCTTTGCAAATCGTTCGAGTGCGTCTACCTGTGTTTCAACGCCCGACATAAGCTGTGATGGAGCGTAGAAGTTGGTATTGGCGAGCACCTTCGAGGCATCTTTGCCAAATTCCGCCCTCACCTTCTCGATGATCTTTTGGCGAACAGCGCGCCAAGCTTGGTTTGCCTCCTCCGCCGTGGTACCCGGTGGCATGAGAAGGCGAAGGTCATGATCCGATCCCGCGGCAAACTTCAACGGATCGCGATAGTTCGTCTGGCTGATCCAGGATCCCACCGAGAGCAGCTTCGCTCCGGTTTCCTGAACAACGCTTTTCAAAATCGACTGCATTCGCAGCGCTGTGCTGGGCTGTTGCGGCGCCGGCAGTCCGAAAATCACCAAAGCAAGAACGCTTGTGAACATTTCCGGCACTCCTTGAATCTTTCTACGAGAAGAGTGACGTTAGCCTCATTCGGGCTAGGGGGGGTCGAGGTTGGCGCCTAAAATGCGCGGGAGCCAGGGCTACTCGCTCTGGTCGGCCTCGTCGTCTTCCGAGGGCATCGGTTGACCCATCAGCTTCTGATAGATCGCACGGGTTTCGCTCAGCGCTGCGGCCATATAAGTTCCGACATGCACTCGGATTCCGCCTGGATCTTCTTCATCCTCGATCTCAGCAATGATGTCATAAAGGCGCTTCTTGACCCTGGCGGCGCCCGCAGGTGTCAAATGTAGGGTCCAGTATCGAAGTGCGTCATAGACGTTCATTTCCGGATCAACTCGTTCGAGCCGGATGAGCGCTGCCCGCTCAGCGGACATCGACCGCATGAGCGCGCGATAACCGCGGATCATCTGCCGGCTGTAATCCTTCGAAAAGGGTGGCTTGCTGGTGTAGTTCCCCAGCGCTCGGTGAACATACGCCTCCTCGATGCGGGAGCGCCGCTTGCGCGTCTCTGCCACCATGAGCAGGTCGACTTCCAGCAGTTCGTTCACGTGGTAACGCACGGTCTGAGCCGATTTGCCGATCGCCCTGGCCACGTCCGCGACAGAAAGCGGTACGTCGGAACCGAATGCCCAGAAAACTTCTGAGCGCGCCACGGAAGCGATAGCTGTCACCTGGGCCAAGTCGAATTCGATTTGTTCGACCTGCCCAGGCCAGCGGGTCTTCTGAGCCATGAACAAAGTTTTAGCCCTTTCGCCTCATTACCTGCACGAGGAGCGCCGCCAGGCCCACCCCGATTGCTGCGAGCGCGCTGGGCTCAGGTACTGGCTGGGACCACATCATGGCGTGGTGCTCATCGCCATTGCCGGTCCAAGCTGTTCCGAAAACGCGAATCTCGTTTGGCATGACTTGAATCGCATACGCCTGGGAAGAAACATAGCCGGGGACGATTCCGTTGAGGTCCTGGAAAGATCCCGCGCTGCCGCTCCAGTATCCAGCGTGGCTGACGCCGTTAAACACGGCATAGCCAGATTCGTTGTTGCCCGATACATCGCACAGCACACTCCAGTCGGCGCCGATCGGACTGACATCCAAGGCGGAGGCTTGAGAACCGGTCCAGATCGTGGCATGAACTCCTGTGCCAAAGTCGGCGAACCCAACCTGACGGCCTCCGTTCGCGCTGATGATCTGGCTCATCGTGCTCGCCACAGGATTGAGGTCGACGCAGGACGCTGCCGTGCCATTCCACATCACTGCATGAGGGGTGTTGACGGCGATCGACGCGTCCCCATATTCTAATCCGCCCTCGATGACGTCCACAGAGCTCTCCAGATAGCCACTCGGATGGAGATCGGTTATGTCGTCGGCGCCGGAGCCGTTCCAGAGCGTCGCCCGAGTCAGCGAATTGTTCTCGACGTAGCCTCCCGCCAAGCCGCCTCCTGCAGTATAGATGTAGCTCGAGTGAATGCCCGACGGATTCCAGTCCTCGAAGCTTGCCGGAGTTCCCGTCCACCGCGCTGCGTGCTCGGCCGCCCCGATCGCAACGCCGTATTGATGCGCGCCGTCATCGGCATAGACTGCGCTCTGCGCATAGCCCGCCGGGTGAAGCGATGTAAACGTGTTGACGCCGGAAAAGATTCCTCCGTAAGAGAGTCCGCCTGATTCAGCGCCGCCCAATCTGACTGAGCTGTTTACAAAGTGAATGTCGCTTGACGCGTAGCCGGCTGGGTGCATGACCGTTCCGGTCCACGAAGCATGAGCCGCAGTTGCGCAGAGCATTGCAGCGACTGTGCCGAGCCATTTCTTCCTTGATTCCAATTTCAGTTCTCCTTCGCCCTTCACTGGGATGTCGTTTGACCAATTATACACCAATACTTATCTGTATTTTGTCTATATTATGATCAAAATCACTATTTTCTTTTGTTCATAACGTCTTTCAGACACCTGAATCGTGAGATCGAGTGCAGGGAATCCCAGCATTTGTGCAGACCCTTTGGCGACGAGCCATGCGGAATAGAGGACCTGGCGGGCTGGAGCCTGTCTGGAGGAATGACCGTGAGGCGAACGGTTTGTTGGCTATTTCTATTGGCAATGAGCGTCGGGGCACAAGCGTGGCCCACCAGCTTGAATTTGATCCCGATTGCGGACATCGTCAGGCACCGAGAAGGCTTTGCGATGTATGCGATTACCGGCACCAATCAGGACAAGACCTATATCCACGCCAATTCGCTGACTGTCGGCTTGTTCGATCGTATCGAATTCGGCTACGACAACGACTTCCTCGGGAACACGACCTACAATGCCAAGCTCTTGCTGATCGACAAGCCGAAGCAGGCGCCGAACCTCCAATTCAGCGTTGGGTTTACGAGTGCGACCTTCGATCACGACTATCGCGAGCCATACGCCGTGGCGAGCTACAGCTTCCCCGAGGTCCGCGTTCACGCCGGCTATTGGCGAACGGGTGGAGTGAGCCGAGGATTCTTCGGCGCTGATTTTGCCTGCGGATGTAAAGACCTTTCAGCCATGGTGGAGACGCTCACGGGTCCCAACGGCTATAGCTATGTCGGGCTGAGCTACAACATCCCGTGGGTCCCGGGATTATCGCTCTCTCTCAGCGTCGGGATCCCTTACGAAAAGTCGGATCCGACCATTCGGTCGGCCTTCTTGATCTACTACTTCAAGTTCTGAAGCTACTTCAGGATCCGAACGCCGTCGAGCCAAACTCGAATCTTGCCGTCGTCGCTGGGATGGGAGCTGATCGAGACCTTCTGGCCGACGGCGAATCGGTCGCTCGGCCGCACATTCATCGTGTGGTAGCTACCGCTAATGATCACCGTGTAGGATTTGCCGTCTCGCTCGACGGTGAGGTTGTCATGCACAAGCTCTCCCATGCGTCCTGCGAAGGAGGCCGTCCTCTCAACGGCCTTGATTTCATAGGTATCTGCGGCAAAATCCGAAGCTAAGAAGGGAAGCACAGAAACAAACATCGTCAACACCATAGTACAGCGGGTTTCCGCATGGATCGTGCCATTCGAGAGGACGACCCAAAAAAACCCGCCAGAATTACCGGCGTGAGCTGCGGGTAAAACCCATATGCATGGCGAAGG
>JAYROD010000225.1:0-3811 GCA_041911835.1 Fimbriimonadaceae bacterium
GGCCGAACGTGCCACCTGTCGCGATCTTCTGGACCTCATTGGCCTTAATTGCGGCGGCGCGGGTGTCGAGTGGACGCAGAATGTCGTACACCTCGCCCCACCCGCTTGTCTTCGCAGGCTCAAGCCAAACGCTCTCGCGAATGTCGCTGCGGATCTGATTGAGCTTCTCCGCCATTGTCATGCGCTTGAGCAAGTCGTCGATCCGCTGCTCGACAGGGAGCTGCGGATTTTTGTATGCAGGCTGTTGGTTGGAAGGTGTCAGCAGCGAATGAATGAGCCCGAGAGAGAGAAGAATCATAGCAATACCCGGCGCGATTCTACCGGGCTCTTGGGCCCGTGATGCTCAGCTCGTGAAATGTATCGCTGGTGGCCCGCCAACCACCCTCCCAATCAACGTACACCCCGCAATGGCCGATCGAGAAAACAACGCCAACCCACCACTCGTCTGAGGGTCCAATACCACAGCCCGCAACCAATCAGGCACGCCTGCTTCGAATGCCAAAGTGTCAGCTAAGAACGCGCCGGTCTTTGTCGCCCCACCGGTCACCTGGTCCTTCTCGACGAGCGGCTCAACATCCGGAAGCAGCGGCAGCGAAGAAGCCGAAACCTCGATCCGCACCCCAGATGCCCTTGCAACGTTCGCCAAGTGCCCCGCAAGGCCAAACCCCGTGATATCCGTCGCGCACCGGACCCCATTCGCCAGACCGTCCTCTGCCGCCGATCTATTCAACGCGGACATCGACCGAATTGCCGCATCCAAGGACTCCGCCGAACAGTGGTCATTCTTCGCCGCAGTCGTGATAATCCCAGTCCCCAGCGGCTTCGAGAGGTAAATCAAATCCCCCGCGTGCGCCCGCGTGTTCTCAAACATCCGCGCAGGGTCAACCACACCGGTCACCGAAAGCCCAAACTTCGGCTCCTTATCCTCGACCGTATGCCCGCCGACCGTCACCGCCCCAGCCTCGACCACCTTGTCGTGCATCCCTCGCAAGATCGCAGCCCATACCGCAGCCGGGGCAGCAGAAGGATCGAAACAGGCGATGTTCATCACTGTCAGAGGCCGCCCTCCCATCGCATACACATCGCTCAACGCGTTCGCCGCAGCGATCTGCCCATAAGCATAAGGATCGTCGACGATGGGCGTGAAGAAATCCATCGTTTGAACTAAAGCCTGCGTTTCCGAGAGACGAAAAACTCCAGCGTCGTCTTTTGACTCAAAGCCGACGAGCAAATCGGGACTCACTGTTTGAGGAAGCTCTCGGAGCACGTCCGAAAGTTGGGCCGGGCCCAGCTTGCTCGCTCAACCAGCGCAGGAAACCATGTGCGTTAGCCGCATGGGGCGAGTGTACCGGCGAAGGTTCGCCCGGCAATGAACATGGGCGAGCAGAACCCGCGTAGTACCCAATGGACCACAAGCGCGGAAAGTGTGCGCTCATCTAAGGAGGAACACCGTGTCCACCCTCATAGAAAATATCGCGGAAACGGTTCAGAGCACGGCAGGTGCAAGAAAGGTCTTTGGAGATCCGATCCATGCGGGTTCAAAAACGATCATCCCAGTCGCCAGGGTCGCCTACGGGTTCGGTGGCGGACGTGGGCGTGGGCGACGCCGCATGAACGATCTGGACGGTGAAGTTCCCTCGGGAGACGGCGCTGGTGGCGGACTTGCTGCCGCGCCTTATGGCGTCATCGAAGTGACGGAAGCACAAACGCGCCTCATTCGATTCCCTCCTCCGGGGGCGGTTCTCGGAGCTCTCCTCATCGGATTCCTGATCGGGACGGTGCGAGGCGGGCATCGAGCGAAGATGGCTGCCAAGAGAAAGGCCGAGCAGCTCAAAGAACAAGAACGAGAGTGAAGCGCGATCGGTGAGCCGAATCGGATACGCTGGCAACATGACCATCAGATTGCTTTCGCTCCTTCTCGCTGTGGGCCTCTGCGTGCCCGCAATTGCCCAAGACAAAGAAAACATGATGGGCAAGAGCGCGGGCCAAATCCTGGCAATGGGCTATGACAAGTGGTTCAAGCTCTACACCGGCAAGTATGGTGAAAGCACGGCGGGAATGGTCACTGCCAACGATGTCTATGCCGCCTGTCTGGGAAGGGCTACAGACGCGAAAATCGCCAGGCTGCCCCAATCCACCCGGGTCGTCATGCAGGGGCTGCGCAAACCGATGCTGACCTTTGTTCAGGCGATGATCGACTGCGGCTATCAAACGACGGGTGGCGGAACCATCTGGGTGCTTTTCGGCTCGAGCGCCAATGTCGAACTTGAGCAGACCTTGGCCAGCATCGTCAAGGGTCCCAAGTCCGGGCCTTCTATCGCAAAGCTCCAAGCGGAGATCAAAGGCAAGCTCGCCAAAGCTCGCAAGAACGTCGAAGCGAACCGAAAGGACATCGAGAGCTTCCAGGAAGGCGGATACAAAACGGCGGTGGCCGCTCTGGACAAGGGAGAGGAGATGCTCGCCCAGATCGTTTCGCTGGCCAAGAAGTTGAAGCCGATGCAGGCATCGGAACTGCTGAAATTTTGCTCGCGAATGGCGGACGATGCCAGCGAGCCATTTGGAGAAGGAGGCGGGAAGTGAAGCGATTCCTCCCATACTTGTTGATAGCGCTTGTCGCCCCGGCGATGGCCCAATCTAAGGCCGACAAAACGGCGGTCCTCAAGGCGCTGCTGCCGGACATCCAAAAGGCTTGCGCCTTCCCGGTCACCATTGCGCCGAGGATTTTCAATCTCAAAAGCGGTTGGTGCTTCACGGTTTGCACGATCAAGGCAGTCAATCCTAAAAACCAAGGCGACGGCGAAGCCATGGGACTGCTGCACAAAGTCGGCGCCAAATGGAAAGTTGTCGAATGGACCGTCGGAAGCGACATCCAAGAGGACGCAACCAATTGGGCGAAAATGAAGGGCATTCCCAAGGGCCTGGTCCCGAAGAGCATTTACTAGCCCTCCGACCTTCGTCCTTCTGTGTGAGCTACGGACGGTACAATTGAACCTACGTGATCGGAAAACTAGACGAAATCGAAAAGAAATTTGAGCAGATCGAGCAGCAATTGCTCGACCCCACCATCACGTCTGACATCAGCGAACTCCAACGCCTCGGCAAGGCCCGCGCCGAGCTCGACCCGATCGTCAGCAAGCTTCGCGAATACAAGAAGGCCACCAAGGACCTCGCCGAGGCAGAAGAGCTGCTCGAAGACCCGGAGATGAAGGAGATGGCTCAAGAAGAGATCGAGCCGCTTAAAGCCCTCATCGAGCGCCTCGAAGCCGAGCTCAAGATGATGCTCATTCCAAAAGATCCGATGGACGACAAGTCGGTCATCATCGAAATCCGCCCCGCCGCTGGCGGCGACGAGGCTGCGCTCTTCGCAAACGAGCTCTTCCGGATGTACACGCGTTACGCCGAGCGACGGAAATGGAAATATGACGTGGTCGACCACGAGGAATCCGGGATTGGCGGCCTTTCTCGAGTCGTCTTCAGCATCGACGCAAAAGGCGCTTACAGCCAGCTCAAACATGAGAGCGGCGTTCACCGAGTCCAGCGCGTGCCCGCCACCGAGAGCAGCGGTCGCACCCACACCTCGACCGTCACCGTCGCGGTGCTGCCGGAAGCCGAAGAAGTCGATGTCGACATCAAGGCCGACGACCTCGAAGTCTCGACGTTTTGTTCAAGCTCGGCAGGCGGGCAGCATATGCAAAAGAACGAGACCGCCATTCGCATCATCCACAAACCGACCGGCACCGTGGTGACGTGTCAAGACGAGCGCAGCCAAGCCCAGAACAAGCTCAAAGCGATGGCTGTCCTGAGGTCGAAA
>JAYROD010000226.1:0-4693 GCA_041911835.1 Fimbriimonadaceae bacterium
CAGATATGGACCCGCCCGCACGGCGCGACGAGATTCTCGCAGACGCGGACGCTCGGTCGACCCGTATCAGCGAGCAGTATCGCCGCGGTCTGCTGACGTTTAACGAAATGCAGCTGAGCCTCATCAAGCTCTGGACGGATACCTACGATCACGTCGGCAAGGAAATCGTCGCGGGCCTGACACAGTTCAATCCGCTCTCGATTATCACGGTCAGCGGCGCTCGCGGTTCGGTGAAGCAATTGTCACAGCTTGCCGGTATGCGCGGCCTCATGTTTAACCAGTTCAACGAGGTTATTTATGAGCTTCCCGTGAAGAGCTCCTTCCATAAGGGACTCAACATGCTTGAGTACTTTGTGACGACGCACGGAGCCCGTAAGGGGCTGGCCGACACGGCGCTTCGAACAGCCGACGCCGGATACCTGACCCGACGTTTGGTCGATGTCGCGCAAGACGTAATTATCAAGGGGGTCGACTGCGAGACGACCGATGGCGTGTTTGTCACGCGAATCACCGAAGAAGGCGAAGTCATTGAGCCGATCGGCGACCGCATGACAGGGCGAATTTCGCTCTCGACCGTTGTCGCGCCAAATACCGGCGAACCGATCATCACCGACGGTGAGTTGATTACCCAAGAGCAGTCAGCCGCTATCACGAAACTTGAGAACCAGTTTGTGAAGGAGATCGACGGAACCGAGTCGGAAACCACTCGCGACAAGATCACCAAGAAGTACGTCGAGATGGGCTTCACCCTCGACGAGCATGGGCGACTCAGTGCCAAGATCCGCAGCCCGCTCACGTGTGAGTTGGAGCAAGGCATCTGCGCGAAGTGCTACGGCATCGACCTCTCGACGAGGAAGTTGGTTGAGGTTGGTGTTGCGGTGGGAATTATCGGCGCACAGTCGATCGGTGAGCCGGGAACGCAGCTGACGATGCGGACCTTCCACACGGGAGGCGTCGCTGGCTCGGCAACCATTGCCCGAACGAACCAATATAAGACCGGAAAGTTCATCAAGCAGTTCTTGGAGGACTTTGGGACAGCGACCGGCACGGACTTGAAAGAATTCGATCCGACGAAGTTGATCGAATCACAAGAGACCGCCGTCAAGTCGCTCTACAGCAAGAAGGAAGAGACGGATGGGGAAGCCGCGGCAAAGAAGAAGCCTGTCAAGGTGACAAAGGCGTCGCTCAAGGCGCTCGAGCGGGTCGACAAGGACTCCCAGAAGCTGTGGGACCGTTCGAGAAAGACTTTCTTCGCCACTTGGACGGGAGAGTCGAGCGGTATCGTCCGCGTCGAAGAAATCTTCGAAGCTCGAAGGCAGCCGCGAGGAAAAGCCATCATCTGTCCTGTAACGGGCACGGTCGTTGATATCCAAGAATCGTCCTTCGGACGATGGATCATCGTCGCTGCCGAAGTGGCAACGACCGCCGCGCTTCGTGACGCGTATTTGGCCGACGAGCAGCCGTGGATGAAGGATAAGGCTGTGAAGTCGTCGCTTGAAAAGGGCGCAGACGCCGCTCTGGAACGGCTGATCGGTCAGAAGCTGGTGACCGCGACTCTCGCCGTGTTGAGAAAATACAACATCGAGAAAGTCAACGTCTTCTATCCGATTCTCGTCCCACCGCTTGGAAAGCTGCCGATCGCCAAGGGGCATAAGGTCATCAAGGGCGACCCGCTCACTGTCGGTCCTCGAGATCCACACGAGGTGCTCGAACTCGCCGGTGCAAACGCAGTGCATGATTACTTCGTTGTCAACCTGCAGTCGGTCTATAAGGCTCAGGGCGTCGACATCAACGACAAACACGTCGAGGTCATCATCCGGCAGATGCTGCGCAAGCGCCAGATCAAGGAACCAGGCGACACGCCGTTCCTTCCGGGACAGATCGTCGACCGCTTCCGCTTCATCCGCGAGAATGAGCGCGTGCGGCAGTTGATCGAAGCCGGGAAGAAAATCAAGTACGTCGACCCGATTACCGGCGAAAACATCGAGCGTGATCCGAAGGAAGCAACGGCGAACTGGATTCTCTTGGGGATTACCGAGGCGTCGCTCGCGACCGACTCTTTCTTGTCTGCGGCATCGTTCCAGAAGACGACGCGCGTCTTGACCGAAGCGGCCGTCCGTGGCAAGCACGACCAGCTCATTGGCCTGAAGGAGAACGTGATCATCGGGCGCCTGATCCCAAGCGGTACAGGAGTGAAGACCTACCGCGACGTGTCGATCGACGTCGATCGGAGCGCACCGTCTTGGGCCCAGCAATCGCTGACGGCATTGGTAGACGCCGACGGTCATGAAGACTTCGAGGATCTGGCCACCCTCGACTTCCCGTCGCTGGCCGATATGGCAAGCGCCGCAGAAGTCGAGCCCGAGGCGAAGCTAGCCGAGGAAGAGTAAGGTTCAGTAACCGGACTGGAGGCGGCCCCGCACGATATCCGTGTGGGGCCGCTTCTGCTTCGCGGCCTCACAAAGTTCTTAGGAGTTACCCCTCAAGACCAGGCGGGTGGTGAGCCGATAATTCTACTGGCTTGTCAGCTCTGGACCAACTCCGAACCGGAATGGAGGGGCGCAGCCACCGGAGGTTGAATTGAATACGATTTCATTCCGCATGCATTCGGCAGCGCACGTCACGAGCCCTCAGTTGCTCGATCGTCCCACATTTAACGCCAAACGAATAACGGATTCCATCGACGTCACGGCGCCCGTAACGGCGAACGGCAATACTCTCCACGCGGCTATTTCAGAAGTGGATCAATCGGTGGCATCCGGCGACGCGCCGACGATCCTAGCATCTGTGCTTCGGATGGAGCAGCAGCTGAGGTCGTACTACCACTACACGGGCACTCTGGTCGGACAGCCGGCAGCAGCCGTCAATATTTCGGCATAGTCAGCCGTAGGTTCGAATTCTCCCCAGGTGCGGAACGCTCCAGGGGAGATGGAACGGATGAGTTGGTCTAAGCGGCCTTCTTGGCGGGGGCCCTTGCGGGCGCAGCCAGCTTCGCTTTGAGCCAATCGATCCCTTTTGCGACCGCGTCGAGGAACCGTTTCTTAACGTCTTCGGAATCGTTCGCTCCCGGCCCGTGGCCCATTCCTTCGACGTAGATGGCTTCGACTGGAACCTTTAGCTCCTTGAGCTTCGCTTCCAGGGTCTTGCTTTGATTGACGTTGACGAGCGGATCGACCGTGCCCTGGATAATGAACACCGGGGCGGTGGCTGCTGTGACGTAGGTCATGGGGCTGGCGGCCTTGATCTCGGCGGCGGCCTGATCTCTGGGCTTTCCAAGAACGAGCTGGTACATCAAATCGAGCGACTTCGGGTAGTCCGGAGACGAGAGGTCCGTCGGCCCAAAGAGATCGAGAACCGCGGAAACTCGGCTGGATTCTTTCGGAAACTGGGTTGGCTTTGGATCCCGCGTGTCGGTGAACCCGAGCAGAAGAGACAGATGGCCACCGGCGCTGGCGCCCCCTGCTGCAATTCGGCTCGGATCGATGTTGTACTTGGCAGCGTTGGCCCGCAGGTAACGCACAGCCGTCTGGACGTCGTCAATCATTGCCGGATATTTGAATTTTGGCGCCAGTCGATAATCGATATTGGCGGCGAGCATGCCGTTGGCTGCTATGGCTTGGGAGAGCTGTTCCATATCCCGTTTCGCTCCCGACATCCAGGCTCCCCCGTGAATGACCACGACGCACGGGGTGGGTTTATTAGAAGGAGTCGTCGGATAGTGGATATCCATCTTTAAGTCCAGTTCTTCGACATGCGAGTAGACAACATCCGTGTCGACGGTACGCTGGGCAAGCAGGACAGTGCATACCAAAGAAAGCATGGGGAACAGTTTAGCGGATCAGGCCGCTCAGACGTCGATCTTTGGCCATTTAATGGTGGGGCTTGGCAGCAGTGGCTCGTCTTTCCGAATAGGGACGTTGCTCGCCCCCATTAGCTGCTGGATGCGGCGCTCCGCTTCTTGCCGATAAGCTTCGAAATGGGTTTCCATTTCGCTTCGAAGACTCTCCATATCGTCAAGCATCTTGAGAATGATCTCGACTCCTGCAAGGTTGACCCCGAGCTGTTGGGTTAGCCGCTGTATGCGTTGCACCCGGCCGATATCCGCTTCGCTATAGAGACGGTTCTTTGCACCCACCCGAGCCGGGCTCACAAGGCCCAGCCGCTCATATTGCCGCAGAGTCTGAGGATGGATGCCGCACAGCCTGGCGGCCACTCCGATCATATAGACAGGTTGTGACTCGTTTCTCATGCCTTCGCTCCTTGGAGCTCCCTGATCTGCTCAAGGAGTTCCTTTTCACGAGGGGACAGTTCTTTGGGTATGCCGACTTTGATCTTCGCCATCAAATTGCCTTTCCCCCCGCTCATCTTGGACATCCCTTGGCCCCGCAGGCGGAAGAGTTGGCCATTTTGGGAACAGCTCGGGATGGTCATTTTTCCGGGTGTTTTGAGCGTGGGAACGGTGATCTCGCCTCCGAGCGCGGCGGTCACATAAGGAACACTCACCTCGACCTCGAGATCGTCTCCATTTCGCTTGAAGAGCGGGTGGGGAAGCTGCTTGATCACGACATAGAGGTCCCCTGCGCGCCCATTCGACCCGACGGCTCCTCGGCCTGGCACTCTCAGCTTCTTGCCATCCTGGATGCCAGCGGGAATCGTGACCTCAACCTTGCGCGTCGTCGCTGTCGTACCTGCA
>JAYROD010000227.1:0-3498 GCA_041911835.1 Fimbriimonadaceae bacterium
CAGTACGTCAATGACAGGCCATACGTTGCCTCTTCGTTCCTTTCGGTGGCCATTTCCGAGGTGTTCGGAACGGCCTTGGGTGGTCGGTCCAAGGACCGTCCGGAGCTTGCCGCCAAGCCGTTGCCGCTTGAAGCTCGAATCGCAGTGCTACCCAGTCGCGGAGGCGAGCGCCTGATTCGTGACCTCTTCGAACCCTTGGGCTATCAGGTCGCAGCCGAGCGCCTTGCCCTTGATTCGAAGTTCCCGGAGTGGGGGCCGAGCCGTTACTACAGGGTTTCGCTGGCTGGAACCCAGCGGCTGCAGGACCTGCTGTGTCACCTCAACGTGCTGATTCCGGTGCTGGACGACGAGAAGCACTACTGGGTTGGCGACGATGAAGTGGACAAGCTTCTGCGACGCGGCGGTGATTGGCTGCCCGTCCACCCGGCCAAGGAGCAAATCGCAAGACGTTATCTGAAGCACCGCAAGAGCCTTGCCCTTCAGGCAATCGAGCGCTTGGCTGTGGACACTGAAGAAGAATCTGGCGAGGGGTCAACGAGTGATAGCAGGCCACCTGGCAGGGAAGAGGCTCTGGAATCCCGAATCAGCCTCAACTCGCTGCGATTGACGCAGGTCGCGGAGACCGTGCGGGCCACTGGTGCGAAGTCCGTCGTTGATCTTGGGTGCGGAGAGGGAAAGCTCCTGCGCGAACTCGCGAAGCAGCGGGAACTGGATCGAATAGTTGGAATGGACGTAGCTTTCCGGTCACTGGAGTTTGCACGCGACAAACTGCATCTCGATCAGTTGGCACCAGCATTTCGAGACCGGATTCAGCTGATACACGGCTCGCTCATGTATTGCGACCGTCGCCTTCGGGATTTCGACGCGGCGACGGTTGTCGAGGTGATCGAGCATCTGGACGCGGGCCGGCTGCGTGCCTTTGAGCGCGTCCTGTTCGAGCAGGCGCGGCCAAAGACCATTGTCGTTACCACTCCAAACGCGGAATTCAATGTGAAGTTCGAATCGCTTCCGGCGGGCCAGTTTCGGCACCCGGATCATCGCTTCGAATGGACGCGGTCGGAGTTTGGGTTCTGGGCAGGCGGCATTGCCGACCGGTTCGGCTACAAGGTGCGCTTCGAGGGCGTGGGCGAAGCCGACCCGGAGCTTGGAGCCCCGACCCAGATGGCCGTCTTTGAGATGCGATAGTGGAGATCAAGATTCCCGAACTTGCTCTGGTGGTACTGGTCGGTCCTTCAGGATCGGGCAAGTCCACTCTTGCGAAGACGCTCTTTAAGTCGACGGAGGTGATTTCCTCCGACTTCTGCCGCGGGCTGGTGTCGGATGACGAGAACGACCAGGCGGCGACCAAGGACGCGTTCGAGGTGTTGCACTTCATCACAGGCAAGCGCTTGCGAGCCGGAAAGTTGACGGTCATCGACGCAACGAACGTACAACCGGAGGCTCGCAAGTCGCTCATCGCGCTGGCTCGGGAGTTCCACTGTCTGCCCGTTGCCTTGGTACTGGACTTCCCAGAGCGGATCTGCCGTGAGCGCAATGCGCTGCGCTCAGACCGGAACTTCGGTGATCACGTGATTCGGAACCAGTGCAGTCAGCTCAGAAAGTCGCTGCGCGGGCTCGAACGCGAGGGATTCCGGCACGTGAGCATCTTCCGGTCTCCGGAGGAACTGGAAGGGCTGACGGTTCGACGTGAGCCTCTCTGGAACAACAAGAAGACAGAGGCGGGCCCGTTCGACATTGTCGGAGATATTCATGGCTGCCTTGATGAGACGCTCGAACTGATCGGGCGCCTTGGGTATTCCGTCGATCTGGAGGAGGGGCGCTACAAGGTCGCTCATCCGGAGGGACGGAAGTTGATATTCGTGGGTGACCTCGTGGATCGGGGGCCGAACTCCCCTGGTGTGATCCGGCTCGCCATGGATACGGTAGCGTCGGGCGTGGCCTTCTGTGTTGCAGGCAACCACGACGTGAAGCTGTCGCGAGCTCTGCGTGGTCGCGACGTGAAGCTCACTCATGGTCTTGCCGAGTCGCTGGAACAACTCAAGGCAGAGTCGGAGGAGTTCAAGTCGTCTGCAGCGGAGTGGCTGGATCGTCTTGTCAGCCACTATGTCTTTGACGGGGGGAAGCTGGTGGTGGCCCACGCCGGCTTGCGCGAGGAAATGCACGGCAGAGGCTCAGGCGCAGTTAGGCAGTTTGCGATGTACGGCGAGACGACCGGAGAGACGGACGAATACGGACTGCCGATCCGCTACAACTGGGCTGCGGACTATCGGGGCAAGGCGATGGTGGTGTACGGCCATACGCCCGTTCCAGAGGCAGAGTGGATCAACAACACTATCTGCCTGGATACGGGCTGCGTATTCGGTGGAAAGCTGACTGCGCTTCGCTACCCGGAGCGGGAAATCGTTTCCGTTGCGGCTCACAAGATGCATTACGAACCATTGCGCCCCTTGCATGCGCCCAAGGCTGAAGATCTCTCTGCTCAGCAAGCTCTCGATGACCTTCTGGACCTGGAAGACGTAACCGGAAAAAGACTGATCGAGACGCGGCTCCATCGCACGATCACTATTCGCGAGGAGAATTCGGTCGCGGCGCTGGAGGTCATGAGCCGATTCGCGGCGAATCCGAAGTGGCTTATCTACTTGCCGCCTACGATGTCACCGAGCGAGACGAGTCGTAAGGATAGTTATCTGGAGTATCCCACCGAGGCGCTGGACTACTACCGCAGGGCAGGGGTAGAGACCGTCGTCTGCGAAGAGAAGCACATGGGTTCGCGGGCTGTCGTAATGATCTGCCGAGACGAGGCCGCCGCGTTGAAGCGATTTGGCGTTCAGGGTGAGGGTCGCGGAATCATCTACACGCGCACCGGCAGGCGGTTCTTTGCCGACGACGCTCTGCAGAATGCCGTCCTCGACCGCCTTGGTGCGGCGCTGGATGGTGCGTCGTTTTGGGAGAAGTTCGAGACAGACTGGTTCTGCCTGGACTGCGAGCTGATGCCGTGGTCCGTCAAAGCCGAGGATCTTCTCCGCGCGCAATATGCCCCGACGGGCTCAGCTGCGCGTGCGGCGGTTAGCGCCGCGCTGAAAGAACTGGGGCAGGCATTGGGACGCGGACTGGATGTGTCTGAACTCGAACGCTCGTTTACTGAGCGCGCGTCACTGGTGGATCAGTATGTGAACGCCTACCGGCACTATTGCTGGCCTGTTGTGGGGATTGATGACATCAAACTCGCGCCGTTTCATTTGCTGGCGAGCGAAGGTGTCGTGCATGCGGACAAGACCCACCTTTGGCATATGGAGACTTTGGCAGAAGTCTGCAAGCTGAGTCCGGAGCTTCTCCTGGCGACGCCGTTCCGAACCACGCGATTGGACGACGATGCCGGAGTTTCAGCCCTGCTCACATGGTGGGAGGAAATGACGGGGAAGGGTGGTGAAGGCATGGTGATGAAGCCCGTGGACTTCGAGGTCTATGGCAAGCGGGGACTACTGCAACCGGCGATCA
>JAYROD010000228.1:0-6976 GCA_041911835.1 Fimbriimonadaceae bacterium
ATAAGACCGATTTCCTTCCGGAACAGATCGTCGAATTGGCTGCCGCGAACCCCAACCTGAGCGCAGTGAAAGAGTCGAGCGGAGACATCAGACGAGTGACTGCCCTGAAAGCGCTTATTGGCGGCCGCTTGACCCTCATGATGGGCGTCGACGATTTGATCGTCGAAGGCGTTCGCGCTGGAGTTTCGGGTTGGGTGGCCGGCCTTGTCAACGCATTTCCAAAGGAATCCGTAGCCTTGTTCAACTTCGCCGCTCAAGGCAAAGCTCAAGAGGCCGATGACCTATATCGGTGGTTCCTACCCCTTCTCAGGCTCGATGTGGTGCCGAAGTTCGTGCAGCTCATCAAGCTGGCCCAAGAGAAGGTGGGTATGGGATGTACGAAGGTCCGAGCCCCCCGGCTCGAACTGGTCGGCGAAGAACTGCATGCCGCAGAACGCACGATCGAGCAAGCCCTCCTGACGAGGCCCACGCTGTGAACGAACTCACCGGGACGTCCTTTATCGGCTGGGATCGAGGAGCGAAAACTTCGACGCCATTTCGCGCCGACAACCGACTAAGCGGCGAGACACTCGATCCCGATTTCTTTCCGGCGTCCCAAAATGAGCTTGAGCAGGCTGCGATGCTCGCCGAATCTGCGGCTGGGTCGTTCGCACGATCGGCCCGAAGCGTGCGTTCGGAATTTCTGAGGGCAATCGCCTCAGAGTTGGATGCCATCAGAGATCAGATCGTGCCAAGAGCGAGGCAGGAAACGGCGCTGCCGGAAGCACGGCTCGTAGGGGAACTGGCCAGGACGACTGGGCAAATTAGATTCTTCGCAGATTTGATCGACCGGGGGGACTTTCTGGATGTACGAATTGATCGAGCGGAACCCGACCGTCAGCCGCTCCCCAAACCCGAAATCCGGTCGATGAGGCGTGCCATCGGGCCCGTCGCGGTGTTTGGCGCCTCCAATTTCCCGCTCGCTTTTTCGGTTTGTGGTGGAGATACGGCATCCGCTTTGGCCGCCGGCTGCCCGGTCATTGTGAAGGCTCATCGGGCGCACCCCGGGACCTCCGAATTGGCTGCCGAAGCGCTCGTTACGGCCGCACGCGGAACTGGGATGCCCGAGGGTGTCTTCTCCATGCTCTTCGACGAAGGAACCGCAATTGGCCAGGCGCTAGTGTCGCATCCAGCCATCCAAGCCGTGGGCTTTACCGGTTCCCAGCGAGGTGGAATGGCCCTTCTGCAGACCGCCTCGCAGCGCAAGCAGCCGATTCCGGTCTTCGCAGAGATGGGGAGTGTTAATCCGATGGTCTTTATGCCTGGAAAGCTGGCGGCAGACCCCGAAGGATTGGCGCGGGGTCTCTATGCTAGCGCGACGGTGGGTGTGGGGCAGTTCTGCACGAATCCAGGCGTTGTCTTCCTGGTCGGAGAGACCGGGCGTGAATCGTTCCTCCGAAGCTACGTTGATTTGATGCGAGAGTCTGTGAGCGGCACGATGTTGAGTGCTGGAATCGGCGCCTGCTACTTGGAGGGAGCGCGGGGTATCGGTTCGATCGACGGGGTCGAGACGCTAGTTGCGCCGGATGAGCCGGGCTCTCCGGCGGTCTTCTCAACCGGTGCACAAGCATTTATTGAGCATCCAAATATGCAGGAGGAAGTCTTCGGTCCCGCAACGCTTCTCGTCAATTGCGAGGCTGTCCAGGACGCTGCATCCGCCATTCAAGCGATGGCTGGACAACTGACCGGATCGATTCATGGCATCGACGAAGACTGGCCGTCCACGGAACCAATCTTCAGGGCGCTCGAGTCTAAGGTCGGGAGGTTGCTCATAAACCAATTTCCAACGGGATTGGAGGTATGCGACGCTGTCGTGCATGGGGGCCCGTTCCCGGCGACAACCGACTGTCGCTTCACCTCCGTCGGAGGGCGGGCAATCGAGCGCTGGCTCAGGCCGGTTTGCTATCAGAATGTCCCTCAAGCGCTCTTGCCGGCCGATTTGTGGGACTGAGCGCTCCCTAAAGTCCAAGACGCCAAAGGGACCCAGTTCCAGGGACTAAGCCCCAGTCACTTTGTATTGCCAGTTGCCTCCTCCGCCCAAATGGAGCTGATAGATTGGATGATCGACCCGGTATTCTCCGGTGAATGCTCAGCTTCACCCTCTGGGGAATCTTGGCGACGGCCCAGACTTCGCCGACTTTCACGACCATGCGCGATCTTATCGAACGATTTCAAGCCGACAACGGAAACATTTCCCAGTTCTACAACATCGACATCTCCAGCGAGCGGTCGAGACGATTAAAGGCGTTTTACGAGGCTTATGGCAGAGAGGCTGACCAGGTTCCGTTTGACAAGCTGGATAAAGAAGGAAAGGTTGACTGGCTCCTTTTCCGGCACATGCTCGATCACCGGCTGAATCGACTTGAACTCGACGCGAAAGATCGCAAAGCGATCGAGCCGCTCATTCCGTTCGCGGATTCGATCATCGCGCTGGAAGAAGCCCGACAGCAGATGAAGCCCGTTGAACCGGAGAGTTCCGCCAAAACACTCAAATCGGTAAACGATGCAGTCGACGAACTCAAAAAGAAAATTGAAAAGGACTATAAGATCGACAAAACTGTCGCGAATCAGGCAGCGGACACAGTCGATAAGCTCAATGGTCACTTGAAGAATTGGTTCAAGTTCTATAACGGTTACGATCCAATGTTCACGTGGTGGATTGGTGAACCCTATAAGACGCTTTCATCGAATCTCGAAGCGTACGGTAAGGAAATACGAGAGAAACTGGTAGGGATCAAGCCGGAAGATAAGGACGTCATCATTGGCCATCCAATCGGTCGGGATGGGCTCTTGGAAGCCTTGAGGGCAGAGATGATTCCCTATACTCCAGAGGAGCTCATCGCTATCGCAGAAAAGGAATATGCGTGGTGCGAAAGCGAGATGAAGAGAGCATCCAAGGAAATGGGATTCGGCGACGATTGGCGCAAGGCGTTGGAGAACGTTAAGGAAGATCATGTGCAGCCGGGCCAGCAGCCGCAACTGATCCGCGAGTTAGCGCTGGAAGCGATCGACTTCACAAAGGCACATGATTTGGTGACGATACCCCCGCTGGCCGAAGAAACGTGGCGCATGGAAATGATGTCTCCGGAACGGCAGAAAGTCAATCCATTCTTTTTGGGAGGCGATGCGATCATCGTTTCCTATCCCACGGACGAAATGACGCAGGAACAAAAGCTGATGAGCATGCGTGCGAACAATCGGCATTTTGCCCGTGCGACTGTTTTTCACGAGCTATTTCCCGGACATTGCCTGCAAGGCTATATGGAGGATCGCTATCACCCATATCGAGCGCCTTTTTCGACGCCCTTCTGGACAGAAGGATGGGCGCTTTGGATGGAATTCCTATTCTGGGATCTCGGCTTTCCAAAATCGCCCGAAAACCGAGTCGGCATGTTGTTTTGGCGGATGCATCGATGTGTACGGATCGAATTCTCCTTGGGCTTTCATTTGGGGAAACTCACGCCGCAACAGTGTATCGATATGCTCGTGGAAAAGGTTGGGCACGAGCGGTCGACCGCGGAAGGCGAAGTGCGCCGCTCGTTTGGAGGCGCATATTCGCCACTTTATCAAGCAGCTTATATGTTAGGAGCCATCCAGCTTCGGGCGCTCGCCAAGGAATGCGTCGGCTCCGGAAAGATGACCTATCGTCAGTTCCACGACGCGATTCTGCATGAAAACAATATGCCGATCGAGATGGTTCGTGCAATATTGACCGACCAGAAGCTGACGAAGAAATTCGGCAATACCTGGAGGTTTGCGGACTGAGCTTAGGACGGTCCCAGGGAAAAACCAAGGTTCCGAGATAGATTGAACAGAAGATGTTAGCCCTAAAGCTCCTATTAGCCCACGTGCTTGCGACCGGGGTTGTCGCGCCGCAACAGGCGGTCACGATTCCTGTAACTTTGAGAAGCGGCTACATCTACGTGCCTGTCCAGGTGAATGGCCAGAAGGCGACCTTCGTACTCGATACCGGAGCGGGCCTTGATTGCCTTACCCCGGATTTCGCCGCCAAACTCGGACTGACGAAGGGTATCAAGATTACGGCGAACGGTGCGGGATCCAAGAGCGTGCAGGCTTCGATCGTACAGGTAAAGGATCTGAGAATCGGGACGGCGTTCCTCACTGACAGTTCGGCGGCCATTGTGCCGCTTCCGAAAGACCTTCAATGTGATGGGCTGATTGGCTACAACTTCGTCAACGCCTTCGTGATGACGGTCGATTACGACAAGAAGACCGTCACGTTCTGTCCCCGGAGCGCCTTTGAGTCTGACCCGGAGACCACGGAAGTACCCCTCAAGATTATTGATAACCATCCAGCCGCCGAGGGATCGATCGAGGGCATCGAGGGATGGTTGATCCTCGATACCGGCGCAGGGAATTCGTTGAGCGCGTTTTCTCCGTTCGTCGAGGAACATCGCCTGCGGGAGAAATTTCCCCACAGTACGTCGACGATCACGGGATGGGGAGTGGGCGGCTTTACTTACGGCGACTTCGTGCGGATGGAGACCGTAAAGTTCGGGCCGTTCGCGTTACCTCCGATGATTGCCGAGCTATCGAACCAGACGAAAGGAGCGATGGCTGCCAAGCAGGGCATCGCCATCGTTGGATCGGAGCTGCTGTCCCGGTTTAGGCTAACTTTCGATTATTCGGGCAAGAAGCTCTATCTCCGGAAGTCAGACCGCTTCGGTGAAGCCAGGGAAAGTGGCCGCAGCGGAATTATTTCGGAATTCGACGGACATCTTCATCGGGTGACAAGCGTTATCGCCAAAACTCCGGCGGAAGAAGCCGGGATCAAGGCGGGCGACGTATTGCTCGAAATCGACGGAGTGAGCGTCGTGAAACTTCATCCCATGGACGTCCGAGCGCGATTGAGAGCCAAACCAGGAACATCGATTCGGCTGAGGCTCAGAAGGGACATGTCCGAGTACGAGGTAAACCTGGTGACCCAGGAGTTGGTCCCCAAGTGATCTTGAAGCTTGAGTGTCTCGATCTGCCCGCAGACTTCGATGGGCGCCAAGGGATCCGCCTTGCGATCCAAAAGGGACGCGAGGTGGAGCAGACGGTGATGGCGAGCCAGGGCCAAGCGTCTTTCGTTGCCGAAATTCGACGGGTAGATGGGGATTTTAGAGGTCCGTATGTCCACGGTCCAAAGGGTGAGCGGTTCATTTATTTGGTTTGGTCGGATTCCAATGGGATGTTCAGGCGGGCAAAGGTGCACCTTTCGACGATTCCGGATGCCCTTGCCAACTTGGACGAGATTCAAGGCACGATCGCGATGCGCGACTCGAAGGGCCATCCGCTTTGTGCCTCGGTTCGGCCGCCGACAGTAGTATGGTCCGCCCCAAATTAGGGCTGGTGTCCCAAAAATTTACGCCAACATGAAGGCCCCTCCATAGGAGATACTCTGTGTTGAGGAAAACATGGATGCAGTGAGCTGGCACAGATTCCAGTTCGGATTTCTGTCCGCATACCACTATTTGTTCCCACAATTGACGATGGGCTTGGCACTCATCATCGTCGTGCTGAAGTTCGTCGCACTTCGAACCGGCAACGACTCTTACAACATTGCAGCCCGCTTCTGGGCGAGACTTTTCGGGATCAATTTCGTCGTCGGTGTCGTAACGGGCATTCCATTGGAGTTTCAGTTCGGCACGAATTGGGCCCGATTCTCCAATTTTTCGGGAGGGGTCATTGGATTAACCCTCGCGCTCGAGGGCCTGTTCGCGTTTTTCGCAGAGTCGGCATTTCTGGGCCTATTCCTGTTTGGCGAAAAGAAACTCGGACCGAGGGCTCACTTTTGGGCTGCCGTCATGGTATTTCTGGGCTCATGGCTCTCTGGGTACTTCATCATCGCCACAAACGCGTTTATGCAGCATCCCGTCGGATACCAGTTCAGCCCTTCCGGTGTCCTCGAACTCTCGGACATGTGGGGATATCTGCTCAATCCGTGGTCCCTCTGGCAGTACCTCCACAACATGACTGCGTCGGTGGCGACCGCCTCCTTTGTTGTCAGCGCGGTCGGCGCTTTCTATTTGATGTCTGGGAAACACGTCGAACAGGCGAAAATCAATCTCCGGGTCGGAATCGTCACAGGGCTGATCGCTTCCATCATTTTGCTATTCCCAACTGGAGATGGAAACGGAAAATTGGTCGCAAAGCACCAGCCGGCGGCGCTGGCCGCGATGGAAGGGAAATTTGAGAGCAGCGTCCGAGCGGACCTGGCCCTGATCGGCCAACCCGACTCGACGAATCGCAAACTCCAGAACCCGGTCTTTGTTCCCTCGGTCCTGAGTTTTCTGGCGTACGGCTCCTTTGGCGCCGAAGTCAAGGGCTTGAACGACATCCCAGTCGATGAACAACCCGACAACATCGAGCTGCTCTATTACGCATATCACATCATGGCGGGGCTCGGCACGATCTTTATCCTGGTCATGGCTATTTCGGCCTGGAAACTGTCGCGGGGAACGCTCTTCAATTCGAAAGCGATGCTTTGGGTGCTCATGTTCGCCTTTCCATTTCCTTACATCGCAACCACGATGGGCTGGATGACGGCGGAATTGGGCAGGCAGCCGTGGCTGGTCTACGGACTGCAGCGCACGCGGGACGGCACCTCCAATTTGGTCAGCGGAGGGGACGTCGCTTTTAGCGCGCTCGGTTTTATGGGCCTCTACTTAGTCTTGGGTTTACTCTTCCTCTACCTGGTCGTCCGGCTGATCGCCAACGGCCCCGAAAGCGTTCCGGAGGCGGCCTAGATGGCAACCCTTTGGTTTGGAATCGTCGCCGTAATGATCGCCGTTTACGTCGTACTCGACGGGTTCGATTTTGGCGCGGGAATCTTGCATCTCTTCGTAGCGAAGAATGACGCCGAGCGGAGAACCGTTCTCGCCTCGATTGGTCCATTCTGGGATGGCAACGAGGTCTGGCTGCTCGCAGGTGG
>JAYROD010000229.1:0-10085 GCA_041911835.1 Fimbriimonadaceae bacterium
ACTGGGCATTATCTGACGCTGAGGCGCGAAAGCGTGGGTAGCAAACAGGATTAGATACCCTGGTAGTCCACGCCCTAAACGATGGATACTAGGCGTAAGAGGTATCGACCCCTCTTGTGCCGTCGCTAACGCATTAAGTATCCCGCCTGGGGAGTACGGCCGCAAGGTTGAAACTCAAATGAATTGACGGGGACCCGCACAAGCGGTGGAGCATGTGGATTAATTCGATACTAACCGAAGAACCTTACCCAGGTTTGACATCAATGGAAAACCCATGAAAGTGGGTCCTCTTCCCACAAGGAAGACCAGAAGACACTTGTTGCATGGCTGTCGTCAGCTCGTGCCGTGAGGTGTTTGGTTAAGTCCAGCAACGAGCGCAACCCTCGTCCTATGTTGCCAGCGGGTCAAGCCGGGAACTCATGGGAGACCGCCGTCGTAAGTCGGAGGAAGGTGGGGATGACGTCAAGTCAGCATGGCAGTTACGCCTGGGGCTTCACACATGCTACAATGGACACAACAAAGGGCAGCAATACCGCGAGGTGGAGCTAATCCCAAAAATATGTCCTCAGTTCAGATAGCACTCTGCAACTCGAGTGCTTGAAGGCGGAATCGCTAGTAAACGCAGGTCAGCTATACTGCGTTGAATACGTTCCCGGGTCTTGTACACACCGCCCGTCAAGTCACCTGAATTGTCTTCACCCGAAGTCCGTGGCCTAACCGTAAGGAAGGAGCGGCCGAAGGTGAGGGGAGTAAGGGGGACTAAGTCGTAACAAGGTACCCGTACCGGAAGGTGTGGGTGGATCACCTCCTTTAAGGACTAGCACTTGCTTCTGCCCTGCAGAAGTAACAAGTCTAGGTCGATTTGTTCCGCGTCTGGAGCTTTCTAGGCAGAGCGCTTTGGTTCTTAGGAATCAAGGCGCTTTTTCTTTTGCAGGCTTCACCGCAAGCAACGAAAGCGTCTGAGGCACCTTCCCCACCGTCTCCTTAGGCATATTCGGAAACATCTCCCAAAACGAATCCGGATGCTCCTCGAGCCTTTCCAAATCCAACCCAGCGCCGACCACGGCATTCACGATGTCGCTCAGCTTCCAAAGCATCTCGTACTTGACCGCATGCTCCTCCTTCGGCTTCCCCAGATCGCCAATGTAAGTCTCGGGCCAACCTGAATCGGCGTGGGGGCCGGCGTTGAAATAGTCCCCCCACTCAGGATCGAGCTCGTATGAATCGGCTTCCATCTTAAAGATCGACGCAAACGGATGCCCTTCGAACACATACAGCTTCCCGCCAGGCTTCAACAAACGGTAAACAACCGCCGCCCAGGCATCCAAATCCATCAGCCAGCACAGAGCCCCTCGGCCCGTATAAACCAGATCGGCCGTCCCATCGAGCTCGTGCGGCGTCTCCAAGACATCGCATCGAAACCATTGCGCAGATGCACCAAGTGCCAACGACTTACGACGAGCGACCTCGATCATCCGATCGCTAATGTCAACTCCTACAACTTCGTGGGCGCCAAGATTCCAGAGCGACAGAGTGTCCGTCCCGCCCGCGCATTGCAAATGAATCGCGCGGTTGCACCAACTGCCGAGATCCTTCAAAAATCGATATTCGGGTGCGACGAAGTTCGTCCCACCGGCTTTCAGGAACTCGAGTCGATCCTCGACACCATTTTCATAGGCTTCCGCGCCTTCATTCCAGCCCTTGCGATTCGCTTCATGGAACTTGCCCAGATCTCTCATGGCGACTCTCATTGTGAACCTGAATTGGCTGTGAATTCACTGCTCGGAACATCGTTGGAACTCTTGGCTCGGGGTATGACTTTCCCATACCAAGGAAACGACCATGAAGAATCAGATGCTCAATCGAACATTGCTCTTAACCGCCCTTGCGATTTCCGCATTCACCACTGCCCACGCCGGCGGCACCAAATGGCGCATCCAGGGCGAACTGTCCGAGGCGTGCTCCTGCAGCGTCCCCTGCTCCTGCAACTTTGGCGAATCCCCTTCCCCGCACGAATTTTGCTGGGCCCTTTTCTCGATCGACATCAAGAAAGGCAATTTTGGAAGCGTTAAGCTCGACGGCCTCCACCTTGCCGGCGCCATCGGGGATAAAGGGCCTGTTTGGTATATCGACGACCGAGCGACCAAAGAGCAATACGAGGCCTTGAAAGAAATGGCTAGCCAAATGAGCTGGAAAGCGATGCAGGCCAACGGAGTCAAGGACCCCAAAGACATTCCAGACGGGCAGAAGACGCTCGGATACGTCTCGACCAAGATCACCCAAGACGTTGGCAAGACAAATGCCAAGCTGACGATCGGAGATTTTGGTGGCTATGAATCGAACTTCATCATGGGAATCGACGGCAAATCGCCGGTCCGCGTCCAGAACAATTGGTCCTGGAACATGAAGGACGGCATCAAGGCGAAGACCTCCAAAATGACCTATAAGGACACCTTCGGCAACGAATTCGACATGAAGGACACGAATTCCAACGAAGGACCCATCGACTGGTCCGACTCGACGCCAATCTACTTCCGCTGATTCAAGGCACTCCGAGGGACGCTTTGGCCGGCTCGAGCGTCCCTCGCCGCTTTGAGTACAATCGAATCGGCATTCGAGCCGGCCCCATGCAATATCTCACCGTTCAAGACATTATCTGGATCAACCTTCAACTGACCGATCGGCCTCAGCGATTCGACTATGCGCTGCTCGAAGAAGCCACGTACTTTCAATATGGATATGGCGAGAGCTCGCAACTTTTCGAACAGGCGGCGAGATTCTTTCGTGGTTTCAGCAAGAACCGCCCTTTCACGACTGGAAACGAGGCGACAGCGTTCGTCGGCTTGGCCACGTTCTTGCAGATGAATGGCGCTGAATTGGATCTTTCCGATAAGAAAGCGGCCGATTGGTGCGAAAGCCTTCTAACTTCAGAGGATCCTGCCCAAATGCTCCAAGGCTCCGCCAAAAACCACGCGGACGATCATCAGAACATCGATCATCTGCCGGAAGTCGCTCCGACCGCCCGCGAGGTCATGGCGAAATACCCGAATTCGATTAAAACGCTTCTCGGCGCGCCGGCTGTACCGCGCTAATTCTCAAAATTCGAAAATGCCCGCTCCAACCGGACTTCGACCCTCAGCTTGTCCGATTCTGCCATCTGTTTGAGCGCCGCTCGCGAGGGGGTCCAGGATCGTTTTCGAACTCCATCGAAGCCGCTGCGAAGCTTTCCGTAATTCCGATCGACGTAAAGGCTCTCACCTGAAAGAAACGAGTACTCCAAGCTGTTCCGGGCAAACTCTTTCAGATCTCGATAGCTTAGGTTGTAGGTTCGAACGGCGCGAACCAACTCATTGGTCAAGTTGCTCCGACTCACGCCTTCGTCATCCGTGTTGAGACAAATCGGTATGTGATTAGCCCGATACAGTTCGAAGGGATGCCGGTCTCCACTCACACCCAGGATGCTGGCATTGCTCGTCAGGCAGATCTCGACGAGGATTCCCTTGTCGCGCATCTCTTTGAAGAGTCCTTGCAGATCGTCCTCCCATGCAATGCTGACTCCATGGCCGATCCTTTTTGCATGGCCGATCTCGATCGACTTTCGAATCCGGTCCTTCATCACCTCGACCGGAGAGTATTTCAGCGTCAGTTCGCCGGCATGCAGCGTAATGTTCGGTTTCCCGAACCGGCGCCAGAGCCAATCGAGCATTTTCATCTGCATGTCGAAGTTGTTTCGGGCGTTCGGATGATCCTCGGGAGCAACGATATTGAGGGCCACGACGCGTTTGTCTGCCTTGATCAAGGTCATCGCAGCGCAAGCGGTGGCGAAGAACACCGGATTCGAGCTCAAGCGATTGAGCTGCATGATGTACCGCACATCGATCGGCCGATTCGGATCGAGGCGCGCTGCGAGGGCCTTGGACCGGGCGTCCATGTAGGCTGGCTCAGCCTTCGCAAGCGCCTCCATTTTTGGCTTGAGCGACTGATAGGCTTCCTCAAAGTCGTCTATAGGAGGGGGGTTTTGATAAAAGGCGTTGAGCTGATCCGAGGGCCCGCACTGCGTCATAAGCTCCATGTACTGAACGTGCTGAAGCTGATTTCGGCGCAGCACTTCTACCAGCAAATCGTCCGTTGACCATCCGGTGAATCCCGTCGAGATGATCCCAAAAGTGTCAAAAAACTCGTCGTGCCCGTCTTCGGTGTTTGGAAACCAGCCACGCATGCTCACGTGGTCCAGGTACTGATCGAGTAGTGCGTTGTTGGTGAGCAAGGTCGACGCCGGAACTCTCCCTTCACCCGCTTCCTTGGCAAACCCGCTCGTTTTCGTGTCGAAGTAGAGCCCTTCTTTGACGGCGTGGTCCAAGATGAAATCGCTGTATATTGCGCCGGTCACATGATTGTGAAGATCGGCGCCCTTGGGCATGGCCTTGATGAACTCAATCAGCTGAGGTTCGCTGCGTTTCGCCGCTTCAAATCGTTTGGCGACGACCGACTCGTCGGCGGGCGCCACCAGAGACGCGCAGACCAGAGCGAGAATAAGGAGGCTTCGACGGAACAGCATGATCGATCTTACCGCCGAATTCGAAGGAGAATCTGGAGCGGGCGACGAGATTCGAACTCGCGACTTCAACCTTGGGAAGGTCGCACTCTACCACTGAGTTACACCCGCATCCGATTGTGGACAGTCGATCTTGGATTGACCGTGCGATTGCCATTGTATCACGAGTCGATGACGGCACCCGTGCTCATCCGCCTTCACCAATCCAAAATCGGTGGAGCGGGTGGCGGGAATCGAACCCGCATGGCCAGCTTGGAAGGCTGGAGCTTTACCACTAAGCTACACCCGCGGTAACAGGCCATGATAATACCCCTTCGAACCTGAGGGGTACCCATCTTGGGCTCTCACTCCCCATAATAGAATCCAAGGGGAAATGACCCCGCCGCTTTGCGGCCAAAGGAACGACCCATGCCAGCTACGCTCATGTCTATCGAAGAACGCATTCAGGCCCTCTCGGACGCCGAGGCCATCCGCATCACCGAGCAGTACGGAACGCACAACTACCATCCGTTGCCGGTTAACGTCGTTCGTGCGAAGGGCATGTTGGCCTATGATGGCGACGGTAAAGAGTACATCGACTGCATCGGATGCTATTCGGCGGTCGCCAACGGCCACCTGAGCGAATTCATCATTGCCGCGGCTAAACAGCAACTCAACAAGCTGACGCTCGTATCACGTGCGGTGTACACAAGCGAATTGGCGCTCTTCCTCAAGGAGCTCTGCGAATATACCGGCTTCGATATGGCCTGTCCGATGAACACGGGCGCCGAAGCGGTCGAAACCGCGATCAAGCTCGCGCGAAAGTGGGCCTACACAGTGAAAGGCGTGCCAAAGGACAAGGCGGAAATCATCGTCGCCGCCGAAAACTTCCATGGACGCACGACCACCATCATCGGTTTCAGCAGCGAAGAGCAGTACAAAGAAGGGTTCGGTCCGTTCACTCCTGGCTTCGTCACGGTGCCGTTTGGAGATACCGAGGCGCTCAAAGCGGCGATCAATCCGAACACGGCCGCCATCCTCATGGAGCCAATTCAAGCGGAAGGCGGCATCATTTTCCCGCCGGACGGCTATCTCGCCGCTGCTCGAAGACTCTGCACCGAGAAGAACGTGCTCATCATTTGGGACGAAATCCAGACAGGGTTCTGCCGGACCGGCGAGAAATTCGCCTGGCAGCATGAGGACGCACGTCCCGAGATGATGTGCCTTGGGAAGGCGCTCGGCGGAGGCGTTTTCCCTGTCGCAGCCGTCGTCGGAGACCGTGACGTGATGAGCGTTTTTCATCCCGGAGACCATGGCAGCACCTTCGGCGGCAATCCGTTGGCATGCGTCATCGCCTTGGCTGCGATGGAAGAGATGGATCGCGAAGGGCTTGCGGAGCGCAGCGCGACGATGGGGCGCCGAATGTTGGACGGCTTCCGGAAGCTCCCTCAGGACAAGATCGAAGACATCCGTGGGCGCGGTCTCTTGGTTGGGTTGGAGGTCATAGAAGGCACCGACACCCAGAGGCTGGTCGAGCATTTCATCGAGGAGGGCATTCTCACGAAGGAGACTCGACACCGGACCTTCCGGTTCGCTCCGCCGCTGACGATTACCGAAGCGATGGTGGACGACATCGTCGCCCGGGTTGGCAAGGCGCTCGCTCGATCGTAGACGATCGGTTCACGAGGAACCCAACCGTTCGCGGATCTCATCGGCGCTCGCCCTGAGTTCCGCGAGCGTGGCCGCCAGACCCTCAGCTCCATGTCCAAGGGACTCGATCAATTCGCGGGCAAGGGGGCGGATCGCGGCTCTGGCGGTGCCGAGCGTGTGTTCGCCAGCCGCCGTCAGCGCGACCGCCCAGGCGCGCGAGTCGGAGGGATGGTGTCCACGGGCTAAAAGGCCTTGCTCCTCGAGGTTGCGGATGATCTGCGAGGTCATGTTCTCATCGATGTCGGCAAACCGGCAGATTTCGGCTTGGGTCACACACGATTCGGACTCTGACAGACGGTCGGTCGCAGCTAGGACGATGAATTGCGCGTGCGTCACCCCAAGCGGTTCGAGCGCCTTACGCATCACTCGCTGCCAAGCATTGTTGGCCCGCCAAAGCTGGAAAATTGGGCTCTTCTGGATATCGCTTTCGTTAATCCTGGCCTTCCTTAGTTTCGAAGTGAGATAGCGACGTCGGTCGACAAGCCTGCGCGCAGTTTATCCAGATCCGACTGGCCGGCGTCCAGCACGATCTTCACCGGCACACGCTGGACGACCTTTGTGAAGTTGCCAGTGGCATTCTCAGGAGGCAGCAAAGAAAAGGTCGCTCCCGTACCCTGAGAGATGGAGTCGACGTGCCCTGTGAATGTCCTGCCAGGGATGGCGTCGACCGTGATTTCCGCCTTCATGCCAATTCGGATTTCGGCAACCTGGGTTTCCTTCAGATTCGCCACGATCCAGGGAGTCTGATCGGGAATTAGTGCAAGCATCGTCTGGCCAGGAGTCACTTGCTGGCCGATCTGAACGACGCGGCGGCTCACCACTCCTGCGGTGGGAGCCCGAACTTCAGTTCGTGAGAGCGCGATCTTTGCCGACTCGAGGGCTGCTTTCGCTTGCTTAACCTTCGCGACGGCGCTGAGCTTCGCCGCTTCACGGATGGAAACCTGTTTCGGCGCCGTCTGGGCCTCTTGGAGTCCGCCTTGAGCCTGACCGACTCGTGCCCTCGCAGCGGCGACTGAACTCTGGGCCGCGATGACTTGATTTAGGGCCTCTTTGACTCTCGCTCCCTGAGCCTTCGAGGCCTCCTGAACAGCGATCGCTTGCGCTCGAGCCTCAGAAAGCGCTTGCTCGGCTTCTGTCACAGATTCCTTCGCCGCCATGAGGTCGGCTTGCCGTTGGTCAACGACCGACTGGGCGAGTTCGATCTGCTGGTTGGCGGCATCGACCTGCGCTCTCGCGCTGGTCGCGGCCGCGATCCTCGATTCAGCCTCGCTTTGACTGATCACCCCTTGGTCGAGGAGCATCTTGGCTCGGTCGGCGTTCTTCTCGGCATTTGCGGCGCCGGCTTCAGCGCTGCGTGCGTTGGCTTTCGCTTGAGCGACGGCTGCCTGAGCCGATTTGACCTCGGCCTCACCGGCAGTCACTTGCTGCTTGGCCCATCGAAGAGCCGCAGACTTGGCAAGCACGGCGCTTTGGGCCGCTTCGGCACTGGATTGCGTGCTCTTGAGTAGCGCGGTGGCAGTATCCACTCCGGAGCGAGCTAGGCCGACACTGGCCAAAGCGCTGGCGACGTCCTCCGAGGTGACCGAAACGGCGCTTCGCGCTTGGCTGATTTTGGCATCGCCGGTAGCCGAAGTCAGGGAAACGTCGGCTTGCGCCCCGTTAAGTGCTGCTTCAGCAACCGCCAAATTCGCCTCGGCCTGGTCGACGTCGGCTTTGAAGGTGGTGTCTTCGATGCGCACAAGCAAGTCGCCGGCCTGGACGCGCTGGTTATCTTGAACTTGAACCGCCGAGACATTCCCATTGATCCGGGCGTTGATCGGAACGATGTCTTGCGTGACGTAGGCGTCGTCCGTGGTCACGTGGGTTGCATTGTATTGCCAGAATCGGAACCCAATGAGTAGGACATAGGCCGCGATCAAACATCCGACGAGGATAAGAATGCGCTTTCGCGCGTTGCGACTGCCGCCGCTCAATCCTTCACGGCGAAGCCCTGCGTTATTCGTATCGTTACTTTCTGGTTCTTGGCTCACCACTTGGGCACGATCTCCTACGCGCGCATAGCAAACGATTATACTATACGCGCGTAGTAAACTCTGCGTCTCAAGAGACAGCCCTTCCCATGAGCACGATGACACTTCAAGGCAGAGCCGAAGCCCTTCGGGGCAAGTCGTGGCATCGTTGGGCTATCGCGATCACTGTGGCGCTTGGAGCACTCCTCGAGGTGCTCGACACCAGCATCGTCAATGTGGCGCTCGCCGACATGCAGAGTTCGCTCGGAGCAACGCTCAGCGAAATCGGCTGGGTGGTAACGAGCTACGCCATGGCGAACGTCGTCATCATTCCTCTCTCGGCTTGGCTCGGTGATTTCTTCGGCAAGAAGCGGTATTTCGTGTTCTCTATGGTCGCATTCGTGATCGCGTCCGTCATGTGCGGATTCGCGAGTTCCCTGCCGATGCTCGTGTTCTCGCGATTGCTGCAGGGCATTGCAGGCGGCGGGTTGCTGGCCAAGGCGCAAGCCATCCTCTTCGAGACGTTTCCGAAGGAGGAACAAGGCAAAGCTCAGGCCACTTTCGGCATCGCGGTCATTGTCGGCCCTGCTCTCGGACCGACAATCGGCGGCTATCTGACGACAAATCTGAATTGGCGCTGGATATTCTTCATCAACCTTCCCGTTGGCATTCTCGCCGTCCTCATGGCGATGATCTTTCTTAAACCCGACGCGAAAGAACGGCAAATCAGCAGCAGGGTCGACTGGACGGGCATTGGCCTCCTTGCCGCTGCCCTTGGGAGTCTTCAGTGGGTGCTCGAAGAAGGCAATTCCGAGGATTGGTTCAGTTCGCGAGCGGTCGTGACCCTCTCGATTGTGGCGATCTTATCGCTTGTGCTCTTTATCTGGCGAGAGCTTTCGATCGACTACCCTGCCGTCGATCTCCACGTCTTGAAGTACCGATCCGTCGCCGCAGGGAGCCTCTTTTCGGCCGTCCTGGGGATGGGGCTTTATGGAGCGCTGTTCGCGGTTCCGATCTTCGCCCAGACCCTCTTGGGCTACACGCCGCTGCAGACTGGCACGCTGCTGTTCCCAGGAGCATTTGCGGCAGGCCTTCTTATGCCGTTTATTGGTCGATTGGTGAACAAAATCGACGTGCGATTCCTGCTGACTGCGGGAGCGCTCATTATTTCGGGGACCATGTTCGTGTTGGCTAGCATCAATCCACAATCTAGCCGGGAGTCACTGTTCTGGCCGCTGATCTTCCGCGGCGTCGGCACCGTACTCATGTTCTTGCCGCTCAGCATCGCGACGCTGGGGCCAGTGGCTAGAAAAGACATCTCGGCGGCATCCGGCTTCTACAACCTCACTCGCCAATTGGGAGGCAGCATGGGGATTGCGGCACTCACCACGCTTTTGGCGCGGCGCGAGGCGTTTCACCACGCGATTTTAGCCGAGAAGATCAGCAACTACAGCCCAGGGGTGGTTGACCGGATCCAACAGCTCACAAGCTATTTCATGACGCTGGGGGTCGACATGGCGACCGCGCAGGCCCGCGCGCTGGCGATCCTCTCCAGGCAAGTCAGCATTCAGGCCGCCGTGATGTCTTTTGGAGACATCTTCCGGCTCGTTGGATTCGCGTTCTTATTCTCCTTGGGGCTCATCTTCATCATGGGCAAACCCCAACGATCTCGAGCCCCGGCAGAGGCACACTGAGAGTCCAATCGACGCCGAGGACCAAGCCCTCGGCGTCGACTTTAGATGACGCCTTTCGAGCGCAATTCCGGATAGTGGCAAGCTTTGAACTTCTTTCCGCTGCCGCATGGGCAGGGATCGTTTCGCCCCACCTTGGAC
>JAYROD010000230.1:0-3177 GCA_041911835.1 Fimbriimonadaceae bacterium
ACGGATAACCGCGTTTCGCCAGCTCCGTGTCAGCGGCGTGGTATTCGATTCGGGTTCCCATCGCGATTTCGTTGTTTTCGATGATGAACACGACTGGCAGATCCCAAAGTCCCGCCATATTCAGTGTTTCGAAGAACACACCGGCATTGGCTGCGCCGTCGCCAAGATAGCAGAGCGTGACTCGATCTTCGCGCTTGTATTTTGCCGCGAATGCCAATCCGCCACCTAAGGCCGTGTGGCCACCGACGATGCCCCAACCGCCAAAATAACGCTTCTCGACGTCGTAAAGGTGCATGGAGCCCCCCTTGCCATGGCTCATCCCACCTTCGCGGCCCATGATCTCGGCCATGACCGACACGGGATTCGTTCCAAGAAGAAGCGGGAAGGCGTGGTCCCGGTAGGCACAGATGATGTTGTCATAGCCCTTCCGCATGGAGTCGGTCCATCCGACCGCGGTCGCCTCCATCCCGATGTAGACGTGGAGATAGCCTCCCGCCTTACCCATCCGGTAAATCTGATTGCACTTTTCTTCGAAATGCCGAATGAGGAGCATTTCGCGGAAATAGCGCTCGACATCGGCGCTCGGTATATTCGATTGAAGCTTTGCTGGTTTGGCCACGCGCGTTGAAACCTCTTTTCTCACAGTCATTGGGAAGGCCGAACCGAGCAACGACGCTGGTGCAAGCTCAAGCCGATACTCTGTTTATACCCGGCGAGGCACGCTCTTGAGGGATTCCGAACCTGACTGGCGGCGTGTGACATTGCCCGAAACGAGCTCTAGGCCATTGCAGGGAGTTCGGCTTCGGGTCCCCTCGTCTCTCCGGCGCTGACGCACGCCGCGATCGTCATATCCCCGGTGACGTTCAGGACCGTTCGGCTCATGTCGAGGATTCGATCGATCCCCAGACAGATGCCGATTCCCTCGGCTGGCACCCCGATCTTCACCAAAATGATTGCGATCATCGGCCAGGAGCCACCCGGCACACCTGCGGTGCCAATTCCGGCAAGGATCGCCAGTCCCATGACGGTCAACTGGGCGGCAAGATCGAGCTGGACACCGAAGAACTGAGCCAGGAAGATGATGGTGATGCCTTCGAAGAGCGCGGTTCCATTCTGGTTTGCGGTCGCTCCGATCGTGAGGACGAACGAACTGGTGTCGCGAGGGAGACCAAGGTCACGCTCCGCGCTTTCGAGCGCCACGGGCAAAGTCGCGTTGCTGCTCGCCGTTGCGAACGCCGTCAGCATGACATTCTGTATTCTCTTGAAGAACTCTAGGGGATTCCACCTGGCGAGCGCCTTGAGCGCGAGGCTGTAGACGCCAAAAAGCTGGATCGCCAGGCATACCAACACCAGAATCGCGTACTTGCCTAACGCCTGAAAGGCCGAGAAGCCCAACAGCGACGCGGTGGAGAAGACCAACGCAAAGACGCCGATCGGCGCAAAACGCATGGCGATATCGATGATTTTTTGGCTGACCGCAAACAACCCTTCGAAGAATGCCTTGAGCGGCAGCGCCTTCTCCGGTTCGATCATGGTCATCGCCAAACCAAAGAAAAGGGCGAACACCATGAATGGCAGCAATCCACCTTCTAGGGCGTCCACAGCAGAACCCAGCGGGTTCTTTGGTATGAGATCGACGATGGTCTCCCCAAAGGTTTTGGCTTTCTTCGAATTTTCGATGTTCTTGCTCGCATCTTCGGACTTCGTATAGCTCGCGGTGAGGCGCGCGCGTTCGGCCGGATCGATTCCCTCCCCCGGCTTCACCAGATTCACTCCAACCACCCCGATCAGCACAGCGATGCTGCTCAAGACGACCGTCAATATCAGCGCTCGGACGCCCACCCTTCCGACTTTTTTGGCGTCACCGATATCTGCGACACCTAGTACGAGCGCCGAGAACAACAGGGGCACAACTACCATGAAAATGAGATTGAGAAAGATCCTCCCGAGCGGCTGCGCGAAGTTCTTGACGAAGTCCTTAAGGCCGCTGTGGTCCGCACCCAAGACGGTTTGCGCGACGATCCCGGCGATCGCACCGAGAACAAGCCCAAGCAAGATCTTTGTGTGGAGCGGCATGCGTCGGCGCTCAATCATGGGTTAACTCCGAGGTGGATCGAAACCATGGCAATTGAACCGTCACCACTTGAAAGTAGCTCAAGCACCAAATGACGACCACTATCGTCCAAACGCATCCGATGAGAAGCGGAAATTTGAGAAAGCACCGGGAATCCCGCTTTCCTTTGGCATAGGCCCAAAAGTAGAACACCGCCGCCAGCCCCGCAATGATCGGAAGGGAAAATCTCCCGAAAAGCAGCACCAGCACGGCCGCCTTGCAGAACGTGAACGCGAGCGCTTCCAGCTTTTGTGCCGCGGTTTTCTCTAACGGGAGCGAATCTGGAGCCGTCACGGTTTCCTCCTCACGAAGCTCATGATGAATAGCCCGAATAGGAGGGCCGAAAGCAAGAGAGGACCATACACCAACGCAATCGAGCTCGCATCCCACGTTTGGTGCCCCGAACCCCCGGCGATGATCAAGAGGCAAGCTCCGAACAGAGCCGCAGGAATGCCGATCAAGAGGAACAGCAGGAGAGACACGATCTGCCACGCCGTGCGCCCGGCGCTTGGACGCGGCGCTTGCGGCGGAATCTGGAAGTTCTGTGGCTGTGACGAGGGAGGCGGCCCTCGCCGAAGGCCGCAGTTTGGGCAGTACTCGGCAGTCTCGTCTACCGAGGCGCCGCAATTCGGGCAGGTCAAGTTTCCCATCGTCCTCGCAGAATCTATCCGACTCCCGGGTCCGTTTGCGCCGTTTCGGATCGCGATCTTCGAATAATGAACATGGCTCCGGCGCCGGTCGCCAACTCCAGGCAAAACCATTGCATGGGGGAAAGGCCGCCAACCAGCGTCGGGCGGAAGCGCACGAACTCCAGCAGGAACCGGCTGACCCCAAAAAGCAGCAGATACCACTTGAAGAGATCGCCTTCCGCCACGCGCTTTCTCACAGCCAGCAAAGCCAGAAAGATGAGCAGCGCCGACGCGGAGGAATAGAGCTGCGCCGGATGGCGGTTTGCGCCGTGTTGATAAATGGCCCAAGGCAGGTCGCATTCGGTTCCATAGCAGCACTGGTTGAAGTAGCAGCCGATCCGCCCAACCGCCTCTCCCGCCGGGAGCGCGAGCGCG
>JAYROD010000231.1:0-4475 GCA_041911835.1 Fimbriimonadaceae bacterium
ATCTTTGACGTGTCGGAGGTCTCTATTCTACTTGCGGTTGATTGCGAGACCCGTCCACACCCGGCGTGTGGAGGGATGCATGCGATAGGGTGATGTAATCCGACGTGGGATGAAAGTCTCGGGGCGCGGGAGATAGGTGATTAGAAGCCGGCGATGGATGACGCGACCCGATGCATGAAAGTTCCATAATTCGCGTCAGATGAAGCGACGGAAGGCGAGCAAGCGAGGGGAAGTGCTGGTGGCTTTTCTGCCCAAGCCCTCTGACCTCGACATACTGCGCGACGAGCTCTGGTACCGGATCCCAGAGTTAAACAGGCCGAGAAGGTGGCCGCCAGAATACGTAGCGTTCTATCTGCCCAAAGCGTTTGGCGAAGAGGCCTTTGCAGTCCGGTACTGGGGAAAGGTGAAGAACATTCAGCTCAAGACTCGGGGCGAGCTGTTCCCGCATGAATCCTCCAATCCGAAATCAGCGAAGCGCTATTTCCAAATTCACTTAGAACGATTGGATGAACTGCCTGAACCAATTCCGAATTTTCGGAGGCGGTTTTTTGTGTTCATCCCGACGACGCTGTACAAAATGGAAGTCGCTCAAGAGATCAATGATTTATATGACGAAAGCCCACTTGAGGAAGCCGTTTGGATCGAGTTAAAGAAGTTGAAGCTTCCGGCGGAGCGGCAGTACCTCGTCGAACACGACGGCAAACGTTACTCCCTGGACTTCGCCGTGTTTTGTCATCACGGCAAGATCGATATCGAGACGGATGGGGACACGTGGCACACGGTGCCGGAGCGTATTGCTGACGACAACCGCCGCAACAACGCGTTGGCCGCGTTGGGCTACCAGGTGCTGAGATTCAATACACCTCAAGTCCGCGAACAAATGGCAGAGTACTGCGTCCCGGAGATTGTGAAGACCGTGAACCGGTTGGGCGGTATCGCGATGGAAGGTGGGAGTGACTATTCGGTGATGAAATCGGGAGAAGTCGCTGAGCAGATGAGGTTGTTTGAGGAACGGGCGGAGTTTGAGGTGCAGGACGAAGGTTGATGGGGATTTGTTTGGGGGTGGTGAAAAGCCTCGGGGCGCGGGAGGTGGGAGAGGAGAAGCCGGCGATGGGTGTCGCGACCCGAGGCATGAAAAGGTCTATAGGCAGTTCTGGATTCTCAGATGAGATTCGCGCGATGACACCCGGTCGAGCATCAAGGGCGAGCTTCTGAATGCGCTCGGCGGCAGCGCTAGCTTCTGGGTCGATGAGGCGCTTGGCGAAGTAGATATTGAAGGGGTAGGGATTCTCCGGAGTAACCTGTACTCCGGTTGCGACCTTTGCGGTGATCGGCTGCGGAGGGAACAGCATTTCGAGACTACGAAATGCCACCCATACAGTTGGTAATTTTGCCCCATCCAATTCTCGAGTGACGTTCAGGACAATTCGATCCACAAAGCAGCCGTTGTTTTCAACGACCAAGGTTCCGATCAGATTGAGGGTTGGACCGGCTTGTACATAACCCAACTCAATGTCACTCATTAACCGAGCAGTCAGTTTCGGCTTTCCGAAGTACTTCTTATACAGATTGATAAGGTGCGGCTGAAGCAACGCAAGGATGGCAATCGCCGCGGTCGCCCAGTTCGCGACCGTACCCAATTCAAGTTCACACAAAAAAGTTGCTTGCTGCATCTCTCGGTTGAAATCCTATCCGATTTTCATACCCCAACATCCCATGATGTTGACGGAATACGATCTCCGTTTCATGCCTCGGGTCACGCAATGATGATGAGCTGATAGGCGCCTCCCTCTCAGTGCCCCGAGGCTTAACGTTGGGACTGAAGCCTCGGGGCGCGGAGTTTTCGAGAATGGGGAGTTCGTCGATGATTGCCGCGACCCGAGGCATGCAATGGCAGGAAACCTCCCGCGCGCACCCACAGAGCTATTCGGCACGCACCGCGGAGCTAGTTGATTTGTTCCGAAGCATGGCGTCGACTTTGCGCTCCATGATTGCGAGTCGATCTTGATAACTGACGATGTCCAAGGCCTCTTGATCTTGCGAAGAACTGCTCCCGGCTCGGCCCATGGAAAAGCCGACTACGAACACGCCTACCCCAAGCAGTGCCGCGAGGACCAACGTGCGCGGCATCCTCCGGAGAGGCGTGTAATTCAATATGGATCTGGCTGCTTTCTTTGGCGATTGCTGCAGTCGCCATAGATTCATGACATTACCGTGCTTGTCCGCTTTCGTCACGAACGAATCGATGTTAGCTCGCCAAGAATCGAATACCAACAGGATGGCGGAATACTCTTGCGACATCAAAATGACACCTGGACCCGCGGCGTCCATTACTCTTTGAGCTCGATTGATTGCATCGCCTGTGATGTTGGATTTCCCGTCTGCGCCGGTTCTCGTTGAGACTGGTCCGACATGCAATCCCATTCGAATACGGGAACCTGACCTGGCTTCCCAGCGCTCAGCCAACTGAAGGGCCGCTCGACACGGCGCACGGGGATCGCCGAACGTGACAAATGCAAATCCGTCACCACGGTCGATCATGAAATGTCGCATCCCTGACAGACACTCCGAGATGTCTGGGCAGTCGAGGGCACATTCAACCAGTGAAGCGACCGTTTTGAGTTGTGTCTCATGGCCCAGGAGGGTGAAGCCGACAACGTCGACCATCAAAACAAACGCGGTTTCAACCGGAACATCGGCTCCGGAGGACACAGTCACTCATTCACCCCATTGGAATCTTAACACCTTTGCCCGATGCGACCTGTGTCGCTATTTCATATCCCGCATCCACATGCCGCACGATTGCCACGCCGGGATCACACGTCGACACACGCTCCAGGCGCTTCGCCATGCGGTCGGTGCCATCGGCGACGACGACCATGCCGTTAGGACGCAACGCGGACATACTCGACGGCGGTGCCAGGTACCGGAACGCTTTCGCCCGCTGCCATTGCCGACTCGATCCACAATTCGATCGCTTCTCGAATGTTCTCTTTGGCCGCGTCGCGGGTTTCTCCCCAACTGACGCAACCTGGCAGGTCAGGCGCATAGACGGAGAAACGCCCGTCGGCTTCCTGTTCCAGAACAATCGGATATTCGGTCATGGTTTCAATCCTGCCCGTTTCAGTATAACATTGAGGGTCCCGTTCGGCATGTCTCCGGCATGCATCGGAACCACGATTCGACCGGGAAGCATCGGGTGAACGTACACGGCGTGCGATCCCTTTTGCCGATCTTTGACCCAGCCTGCAGTTTCGAGTTTGGCAACGAGTTCCTTTGCGGTCATGGACGATCCATGGGAATCTTGACGCCTTTGTGTTGCGCAACTTCGCTTGCCGCAGGGTAGCCCGCATCGACGTGGCGGACGATGCCCATGCCGGGGTCGGTGGTGAGCACGCGCTCCAGACGCTTATCCATCGCCGCCGTCCCATCACACACCACGACCATGCCCGCGTGCTGCGAATAGCCGATGCCCACGCCGCCGCCGTTGTGCACCGAAACCCACGACGCGCCGGCGGCCGTGTTCAGCATCGCATTCAGGAACGCCCAATCGGCCACCGCGTCGCTGCCATCGAGCATGCCTTCGGTTTCGCGATTCGGCGAGGCGACGGAACCGCAATCGAGATGATCGCGCCCGATGACGATGGGGGCTTCGACTTTTCCTTCTCGGACGAGTTGATTGAATGCGAGACCGGCTTTGGCGCGCTCGCCGTAACCCAGCCAACAAATGCGCGCGGGCAAACCTTGGAAATGGATTTTCTCTTGCGCCTTGTGCATCCATCTTTTCAGCGATTCGTTTTCGGGGAAGAGGCCGAGGATGGTTTCGTCGGTTACTGCGATGTCGTCAGGGTTGCCGGAGAGCGCGGCCCAGCGGAACGGGCCTTTGCCTTCGCAAAAGAGGGGGCGAATGTATTCCGGCACGAAACCGGGGATGTCGAAGGCGTTTTGGACGCCTGCCTCTTGGGCGAATTGCCGGATGTTGTTGCCGTAGTCGAAGGTGATGGCGCCCTTGGCTTTGAGGTCGAGCATGGCTTGGACGTGGATGGCCATGCTTTGCTTGCTCTGCTTGATGTATTCGTCGGGGTTGGTTTCTCTGAGTTCCTGGGCTTGTTTTAATGAGAGGCCGGCGGGGACGTAGCCGTTGAGTGGGTCGTGGGCGGAGGTTTGGTCGGTCAGGACGTCGGGGATGATGTTGCGTTTGACGAGCTCTGGGAGGATGTCGGCGCAGTTGCCGACGAGGCCGACGGAGATCGCTGAGGGTTGAGGGTCGAGGGTCGAAGGTCGATCGATTCCCAATAGATCGAGAGCTTCGTCGAGAGAGTAGGCGATTTTGTCGCAGTAGCCGGATTTGAGGCGTTTTTCGATGCGGGCGGGGTCGACGTCGATGCCGAGGAAGTTCGCGCCAGCCATCGTTGCCGCGAGTGGCTGAGCGCCACCCATTCCTCCCATGCCGCCGCTGACAACCAGTTTGCCTG
>JAYROD010000232.1:0-10119 GCA_041911835.1 Fimbriimonadaceae bacterium
CGAAGGCCAGAAGGTTGTTCAACGAGAACTGGATGATTACTGCAGCCGAACGCAGTACCCGATAATCGATCTTCGGCTGCCCGCCTATGTCGGGCTTGCAGCATTCTTCGTCGGGTGCCTCTTGCTGGCCGGGCTCTACCGTCGATTGAAACTTGGCCCGATTTCGCGGAACGAGGCTCGGTGGGCTTACCTCTTCATTTCGCCCTGGGTTATTGGGTTCGTGGTCTTCACGTTGGGGCCGATGCTCGCTTCGTTCTTCTACAGTTTCACGTCATACGACGTCTTGAACGAGTCGCGTTGGGTCGGCTTGAAGAATTACTCCGATCTGATGACGTCGGACAGCGCCGGATTCACCAAAGCGATCGCCAACGTCGCCTATCTGGGTGGCATCGGTGTGCCATTGAGCTTATTCACGGGTCTGGCGGTGGCGCTGCTGCTCAATGCCGCGGTCCGGGGCATGCGGTTCTATCGAACCATCTTTTATGTGCCGGCTATCGTCCCGGGGGTCGCGAGCGTCATCCTCTGGATGTTCATCCTAACTCCGGACACGGAGAAAGGGATTTTCAACAGCATTTGGCAGAGCACGATCACCAACTGGATAGGCGCGCCAGCGCCTGGATGGATGACCGTCGAGGCGTGGTCCAAGCCGGCGCTCATTGTTATGGGTTTATGGGGAGCGGGCAGCGGTATGGTGCTTTGGCTCGCAGGGCTAAAGGGCGTCCCAACCACGCTTTACGAAGCGGCCGCCATCGATGGAGCAAATCCGAGACAGCAATTCTGGTCGATCACTCTGCCGCAATTGAGCCCGATCATCTTCTTCAACACGGTGATCGGCATCATCGGGGCTGTGCAGACTTTCGACAGCGTATACGTGATCAACCATGGCGAAGGGGCTGCCGGGCCGGCAGACTCGCTCCTGACTCCCGTCTACATGCTCTTTCGCAATGGTTTTGCCTATTTCAAGATGGGTTACGCGAGCTCGATCGCGTGGGTGGTATTCGCCATCATCCTCATCCTCACTCTCATCCAATTCAAAATGGCGCCCAAGTGGGTGCACTATGAGGCCGACTCTTGAGCCTTGAGCAGCTCTATGTGCTGGGAACCCTCGGCGCTTGGACAGGATGGATGGCGCTCCTGCGCGGGCTCTATTTGGCGATTCGCTGGCGTTTGAAACCGCCCGGCATCGATCTGATGGGAACCCGAACCGGGCTCTGGATTTCCTCAGCCCTTGCGGCGGCTGGCCTGATCGTCGCCATGACGATTCCCATGGATGCTGGCCGACCGACGGGCACGGGCTGGAAGCTGCCTGTCGTTTGGTTCGTTATGCCGTTCTTTGCGTGGGCGGCTGTTGCCTGCATGATTGGATTCCTCGTGCGTTTCGCCCAAGGATGGATAGGCACTGGGCCGACCGATCGAAACTCGAAGTGGATGGCGTCCCTGATATGGGCATTAGTCGCTGCGCTGGCATGGTGGCTCTTCAAGCGCTCCGGCGATCCGATCACCATCTTGCGCGGCGCGATTTCGGCGCCTCCAGTGGTGGCGCTTGGGATTCTATTTCTGGCGATTGTCGTCGTATTCGCGCTTTCGGCGTCCAACCGTTCGACCTATACCCAACGATCGGGCACGAAGACGGTACTGACTCACGGCGCCCTCATCGCGGGCTCGATCATTTTCGGTCTGCCGTTTGCATGGCTCTTGGTGACCAGTTTCAAAGAGGATAGAGATATCGCCAGTGGCATCGATTGGATTCCAAAAGTTAGTGAGACCGTGCCCTATTTCGATCCGAAGGAGCCGATGCTCGAGGGCAAGCTCGATGGGGCAACGGTGCAGGGCCCATTGGTCGAAACGATGCCCGACGGAAAGCTGAGAATCGACGTCTTCAAACCCGCGAGCATGCGCGGAATGACGCTGATAGACGACAAGCGAAACTTGAAAGAGGTCCCCAAGCAAATACCCATCGTAACCGCTGCCTATAATGGTAAGAAGATTACGGGACGAGTGGTTGAGGAACTAGACGGCGGCAGGCGTCGAATCGAGATTACCGATCCTGTGCAAATGCGAGGAATCCGATTCGTCGCCCTGCCCCAAGATGTTGAGCCTGTTCGGCACGTTGGACTCGATTGGTCGAACTATCCCGGATCGCTCGAATTTCTCCCTCCGGAAGCCAAACTCGGCCTGGTCTATCTTCGCAATACGCTCATCTTGGTGATCATGTCGGTCATCGGAACGGTGCTCAGCAGCGCCATAGTAGCCTATGCGTTTTCTCGGATGAAATTCCCAGGTAGAAACGTGCTGTTTACTATCTTATTGAGCACGATGATGCTTCCAGCTGCAGTCACCTTGCTTCCCAATTTCTTGATCTTCAGAAGCCTGGGTTGGATCGACACGCTTTATCCGTTATGGGTACCCACTTTCTTCGCTGGTGCATTTAACGTGTTTCTGCTCAATCAATTCTTCAAAACGATTCCGATGGAATTGGAAGACGCGGCAAAGATCGATGGTTGCAGCTATTGGAGAACGTTTTGGCAAGTGATGATGCCGCAGATCAAGCCGGCGCTCGCGGTTATCGCCATCTGGACATTTATGGGGGCATGGAACAACTTTATGGGTCCACTGATCTTTATCAGTTCCCCAGAAAATATGCCGGTGGCTTACGCGCTGCAGCTCTTCCAGAGCGAACGAGGAAGTGAACAGGGCCTGATGATGGCGTTTGCGACGATGAGTATGCTGCCTGTGCTGTTGCTATTCTTCTTCGCGCAGAAGTACTTCATCGAGGGCGTCACCTTGAGCGGTCTGGGCGGGCGCTAGCCGCTGGAGCTCACCCTTTCCGCTCTTGGAGCATTGAACAGGTCATGGATACTCATGACACAAGCCTGAGGCCGAACGGCGGTACAACGAAGTTAGACCTGAAGAGCCCTTGAAGGTAAATCCATGAAGATCCCCGATCCGCACGTGACCCCACACGACGTTCTCGCGTACCACCGCTGCGGGAGGCCCGGCAAGCTCGCGATCGTCCCGACAAAGTCTATGGCGACGCAGCGTGATCTCGCGCTGGCTTACACCCCGGGGGTCGCCGTTCCAGTTCTGGAAATTGAGAGTGATCCAGACTCGTCGTATGAGTACACCGCCCGCGCCAATCTCGTGGCAGTCGTTTCAAACGGGACGGCAATTCTGGGCCTAGGGGATCGCGGCCCGCTCGCGTCGAAACCAGTCATGGAAGGGAAGGCGGTGCTCTTCAAACGGTTCGCCGACGTGGATGTGTTCGATCTAGAGATCGATGCGAAAGATCCGGAGGACGTCATCAGGATCGTCAAGGCCCTGGAGCCGACTTTTGGCGGGATCAATCTGGAAGACATCAAAGCTCCAGAGTGCTTTATGATCGAGGAGGCTCTCAAGGACCAGATGTCTATTCCGGTCTTTCACGACGACCAGCATGGAACGGCGATTATCTCTGGCGCGGGCCTGATCAATGCGCTCCAAATCGTCGGGAAGAAACCGGAGAATGTCCGGCTGGTCGTCAATGGCGCCGGAGCATCGGCGATCGCGTGCGCAGAGTTTTATTTGCGACTCGGATTGCTGCGCGAGAACATCATCATGGTCGACAGTAAGGGCGTCATCTTCAAGGGCCGGAGCGATGGGATGAACCCCTACAAGGAACGGTTCGCCACCGATCTGCCTGCCCGAACGTTGGCAGATGCGATGCAAGGCGCCGACGTTTTTGTGGGACTTTCGAAAGCGGGAGTGGTGACGCAGGAGATGGTGAAGGGGATGGCCGCGCATCCGATCATCTTCGCGCTTGCTAATCCAGATCCAGAGATTTCATATGAGGATGCCAAGAGCGCACGGCCCGATGCGATCATCGCTACCGGACGCAGTGATTATCCCAATCAAATCAATAACGTTCTTGGATTCCCATTTATCTTCCGAGGGGCGCTCGATGTTCGAGCCCGGGCGATCAACGATGAGATGAAAGTGGCGGCAGCGCATGCTTTGGCGGAACTCGCGCGTGAGGATGTACCGGATTCTGTACTGAAAGCGTACGGGCTCTCCTCGCTGAAGTTCGGACCGGATTACATCATCCCGAAGCCTCTCGATCCCCGCGTGCTGATTTGGGAAGCTTCGGCGGTTGCTGAAGCCGCGATGAAGACCGGGGTCGCTCGACTCCACTTGGACATCGAGCAATATCGAGTCCGTTTGGAAGCGCTGCTTGGCAAAGGCTGGGAACTCGTGCGCCGAGTCATCAACAAAGTGCACGGCACCGGTTTGCGCGTCGCGTTCGGGGAAGGCGAGCATCCGTCGATTATCCGCGCCGCGCACGCGATCGAAAGCGAAGACATCGCTCGACCGATCCTGATCGGAAGACCGACGAGCATTGCGAAGACGATCGCGAGCCTCGGACTGGATTTCGATCCTATCGTGGTCGATCCCGCTACGAATGCCGATCACGATCGATTTGCCGAAGCGCTATTTGAGATGCGCCAGCGAAAAGGAATGACGCTTGAAGCTGCCCGCGAAATGGTCCGGCACGCGACAACGTTTGGACCCCTGATGGTTGAATTGGGTGACGCAGATGCCTATGTCGCAGGCATCACGTCGAACTACCCGGAAGTCATTCGGCCCGCGTTGCAGGTCGTCGGAATGCAAGAGGGTTTGGACAAAGTCTCCGGCGTCTATATCATGATCGTCGGCGAGCGTGTGTTCTTCCTGACGGATCCCACCGTCAACATCGATCCGAGTTCCGCGGACCTGGCGGAAATCGCCATTATGGCGGCTGATTTTGCACGGACGCTCGATATCAAGCCTGAGATTGCGATGCTGTCCTTCTCGAATTTTGGAAGCACCCGTCATCCGCTCGCCACCAAAGTCTCTGACGCGGTTGAACTCGTGCGCAAGTCACGCCCCGACCTCCATATCGATGGCGAAATGCAGGCCGACACGGCCGTGGCGCTCGACATCATCGAGGGGCGCTATCCGTTCTGTCATATCAGGCATCCGAACGTGTTGGTGTTTCCCGATCTGCAGTCCGCGAACATCGCATATAAATTGCTCCACCATCTAGGTGGCGCAGAAACGATCGGCCCGGTGCTGTTGGGGATGGGGAAGCCAGTGCAGGTCCTCCAAACTGGAGACGAGGTCCGTGATATCGAAAACCTTGTCGCGGTGACTGTTCTTCAGGCGCTCGAAAGGTAGCGCACCGACCCAAACCGTTTGGACCGACTTGGTCATTTCCAATTCTTGAACGAGTTCCTGCTGAACGACCCCGCTTGCCTTCGCCTTCGATGGAAAAGTTGTGACGTCTCGATCGGGAGGGCCCGATTCGGAGGGGATTCTCCGCACGCACCAAGACATTACTGGCAGAGCCCCCAGGCCGGCAAAAGAAGGAGATAGATCGTCGAACTCTTCAGTAGGCCAACCGCCAGATCCAATCGGGGACTCTAACCTCTCCTTTCGGCACGTCATAGGGAGGGTAATAGGGTTTTATGTCGATGACCGGAGTACCGTCGATGGCGTCCAGCCCGCGCACATGGAGCGTCGTACCTTCGATTTTCAAAAGCTCGACGGTGCTCAACCCGACCGGGTTGGGGCGTTGCGGTCAGCGGCAAGCGAACATCCCTACGTAAGGGACTTCTGGATTGCTTTGAGGCTGGTGCAGGCCGTGGGTTTCCGTCATCTCACTCAGCCAGTAGATGATCTTGAGATGCGAATAATCCTCGAGTCCGGCGAGGTATTCGGCGAATTCGGGCAGCAGTTCGATGTCGCTCTCCGTTTCTTGAAATCCGCCAGTCTGCTGCTCTAAAATCCGGCTCCTCACATGACCGATGGGGTGGATCTTGATGGATTCCGCACCTGGCGTTTTCATGGTTATCAACTTCCTCGCAACTCCGTCACTATCATTCTACTGATGTAAGCGTGTGGGGATTCTGAGCGAGCGCGGATCGTCTCCGGGTCTCCCGGTAAAATCAAAATAATGGCAGCCTCGGAGTTTTCATTCGACATCGTTTCCAGGGTGAATCAGCAGGAAGTGCGCAATGCGATCGATCAGGCTCAAAAGGAGCTGATGAACCGCTTCGACCTAAAAGGCACGAACTCCGAGATCATTTTCGAAAAGGACGAGATCACGCTCATCGGCGGCGACGAAGGCAAGCTCAAGCAGGTCCGAGACATCGTTTTCAGTAAGCTCGTCAAGCGAGGCATCGATCCTCGCCAAATCGACTATGGCAAGGAAGAATCCGCGAGCGGCATGACGATCAAGCAGAAGGTCGAATTCAAAAAGGGGATATCCCAAGATCAGGCGAGACCGCTCATCAAGCAGATCAAGGACAAGGGACTCAAGGTACAGGCTCAGATCCAAGGCGAAGAGGTGCGCGTCAGCGGGAAAAGCAAGGATGACCTTCAAAAATGCATTGCTTTCGTCAAGAGCCTGACGCTCGATTTTCCGGTGGAATTCGTTAACTATAGATAGCCATGGGCGGTGTGCGCCGATTCTTGCTGTTCATTTGCTTGGGGGTCGTCAGCTTATTGCTGGCGACGGCGATGGTCTCCACTCCCGTCGTCTGGCAAGTGTTCTTGGTCTTGGGTCTTGGGTTCTTCTTGGCGGCGCTTGCTACGTTTGCCCGAGATCTTTGGCTTCGATCCCGCGATCCTTATGACCTGCGCGAGCTCAAACGGATCCACGAAGAGGAAGAGCTCAGGAGGTTGGAACTACCGGATGCGGACGAACTGGAACAGGTGGTCTGTCCCAATTGCGGTTGGGTTTATTCGAGTCGGTTTCCGATCTGCCCAGAATGCAGAACTTCTCCGCGTCGCTAGCCGAGCAGCACGCCTTGGCCGCTTTGGCCACTCCCGAGTAGCTCCCGCGCATTGGCGATCGCGGAATCGCCGACTTCCTCTCCTGCGAGCATTCGAGCTATCTCTTGGACCCGTTCTTCGGGATCGAGAAGCCTGATCGTAGTCGAGACCCTGCCTGCCGCTGCCGCTTTGTCAATCCGGAAATGCGTCGTCGCTCGGGCGGCGATCTGGGGCAAGTGGGAAATCACGACGACCTGATAGTGCCGGGCCAATTCCTCGAGCTTGCGCGCCAGGACCGCCGCGGCGCGGCCGCCCAATCCCGTATCGACTTCGTCGAATATCAGGGTTGGAACCCCGGCCTTCCCCGCGAGAACGACCTTCAGCGCGAGCATGAGCCGGGAGATTTCGCCGCCACTGGCGATCTTGCTCAAGGGTCGAGCAGGCTCTCCGGGATTGGCGGAAAAGTGGAATTCGACCCAGTCGCCCCCGGAACCGTCGATCTCCTTGGGTTGAATCGCCGTCTCGAATACGGCTTTTTCCATGGCGAGGTCCCGAAGCTGATCCTGAACGAGGTCGGAGAATTCCTGAGAGCGCTGCTGGCGCAGAGCCGTTAACTTGCCCGCCGCTTCGCTTAAGCTGACAAGGACCTGCTCCAAGGCCGCTTCAATCTCCGAAACCGAGGTTTCCGAGTCTTCGAGGTCGGCAAGTTGGCTGCGCACAGCCTCCGCGAATTGGAGAACGGAGGCCTCGTCGTCCCCATATTTCCTTCGCAGGCGCTTGAGAGATTCTGCGCGGTGCTGCGCTTCATCGAGGGCCTCCGGATTGAGTTCGAGCGTCTCCGAGTAGCGCCGCAGGTCCGCCGCGCCCGCTTCGAGCGAGTACATCGCTGTGCGGAGCGGTTCGATGAGCGGTTCTATCGCCGGGTCGAGCTGGGCGGCGGATTCGAGTTGCTTGATCGACCCTGCCAGCGCTTCCTGGGCCGATTCCTCGCTATCTACAAGCGCCATCAAGGAGGCCCCAGTCGCTTCCGCTAGCTTCTCGACATGGGAGAGACGGGCGATCTGCCCTTCCAAGGTTTCGAGCTCCCCTGGCTGAGGCTGAATGGCCTCAATCTCATTGAGCTGGAATCGAAGCAGGTCCAATCGCTGTTCGCGGTCACGCTGATTAGTACGGAGCGCATCGAGCTTCCGACGGAGCGCTTCGGCCTGTTCGAAGAGTTGACGGACGGATTCTCGAAGCACCAGGGCTTGATCTCCAACCCAGCAGTCGAAATGTGAAAGGTGCGACGTCGGGTCGAGGAGGCTCTGGTGATCGTGCTGTCCATGATGATCGACCAGCAGCGCGCCGATTTGCTTGAGCGTCCCGACAGGACACAATTTTCCGCCGATCCTGCATGTCGAGCGGCCTTCTGCGGATAGCTCCCGCTGCACATAGATCTGACCGTCCTCGGGCTCGACGCCGAGTTCGACGCAGGCTGCCCTTGCCGCCGCGTTATCCGCCAAATCGACGACAAGAGAAACCGATCCCAAGGGAGCCCCAGCGCGCACGAGGGTGGAATCGGCCCTGCCGCCGAGCGCCAGGTCGATCGAGTCTACCAGGAGCGATTTTCCCGCACCGGTTTCTCCGGTCAGCGCCGTGAATCCTGACCCGAGAGCGATCTGGGCGTGGTCGATGATCGCGATATTGTCGACTGAAAGTTCAACGAGCATTGGCCGGCTGTTTCAACTATACAGACTCTCGCCGCCCCTACGCCGCTTGTGGAGGCTATTCGAAAGTCGGGCGAACGCATCACAATTCAGAAAGGTGTCGAAATTCGTACCGGTAGAGACGAAGCAATCGGCGACGGCATTGCGCATCGCGCTGGCGTCGACGATCGTCGTCGTCGGGGTCAAACTCTTGGCGGCGGTGTACTCCCACAGCGTCAGCGTGCTGGCCGAAGGGCTGCAGTCGATCGTGGATATCTTGATCACGCTGGTCTCGCTGTTGACTCTTCGGTATGCCGCAAAGCCGCCCGACGAGGAGCACCCTTACGGCCACGGCAAGGCGGAACTGTTGGTCAGCGCCCTTCAGATGCTTATGATCCTGGCCTCGGCGGCGTTCATCCTCTGGGCAGCTTATTCCCGGTTCTTGAACCCTGAGCCGATCCACTGGGACTGGGGTGTTGCGGCGATGAGCTATTCGACGTTGGCGAACGCACTGGTCGCAGGATATCTTATGAAGACCTACCGGCAGACCTCGTCGGCTTTGCTGGTATCCGAGGCGCTTCATCTGCGGAGCGACATTTTGGCCTCGCTGGGAGTACTCCTCGGACTGGTGCTCGTGGCGTTCACCGGTTGGTTAAGAATTGACCCCGCCGTGGCGATGGTATTCACCGTCGTGGCGATGGTGATGGCTGTTCAGCAGCTTCGAAGGGTGATCCACCCGCTCATGGACGGCTCGCTGCCCCCAGAAGAAATCCGCGGGCTCGAAAGAGTGCTGAATTCCCATTCCCAGGTTCGCGGGTACCACAACCTGAGGACGCGCCAGACCGGCCTCGTTCGATTTGTAGACCTCCACCTGATGCTCGACGACGCCCTCAGCTTCGTCGAGGCGCATGATATCGCCGAGCAGATCGAAGACGAACTCCGACAGGCGCTCGGCGGCGGGGTCGTGAGCGTCCACTACGAACCTTATGAGGCCGAAATGGCTCACCGTGCCCGCGAGCACGGTGAGCCCTGAGGCCTACTTTCTTGCTCGCCGGCGGAAGAAGACCCCCATCATAGCGCCCCCGGTCAGCATCGCTGCCCAAGCTCCAGGTTCAGGAGTTGGGCACTCGACCATGAAGCTGTAGACCGACGCTCCCGTTCCATATCCTCTAAGCGCGCCGGAGGGCGAGACGCTGAGCCAATATCCATGGTTCTCCGCACTGCCGTTGCCTTGATGCGGGTCGTCGCAGATTTTGACCTCGTAACCCGTGATCTGTCCCGCGGCGTTGCGCAGCGCGACGATCTCTTGGGTGAAGGCCGCGTGACCGCCCATGCTCTCGCCGGCGGCATTGGTTCCCCAATAGATGAGCGACTCGACATCTTGCCCGTTCGCGAGTTCAGCCATAGCATCGGCGATGCTGCTGATCTGCCGCGTCGAAATCGGCAGATTGTGGTCTTGAACCCACTGCCGCTTCCCGTTGAACATGTCGGTGATCTTCGTGCCCGTGCTTCCGGTTCCGACGCTGCTGCTCATGGCCGCCTTGAGCTGCTCATAGATCTGCTGCGCCGTGAGGCCGGTATTGATGAAGCCGTTGCTCGACTCCTCGAGGTACTTGACGGACCGCGCAGCCGAACCGGGCGCGCA
>JAYROD010000233.1:0-10453 GCA_041911835.1 Fimbriimonadaceae bacterium
CGTTGGTGTATCCGTAAACGAACTGTCCGTCAGGAGAGAATGCGTTTGGATACTGATAGCCAGAGTCGTAGCTGATCCTCTTCAGATCAGTACCGTCGGGCTTGATGGAAAACAGATTGTAGCTTCCGTATCGATTTGAGGCGAAGACGATCTTACTTCCGTCTGGAGACCATTTGGGCATCTGGTCCATTGCCGGATGGACCGTGATCCTTGACGCCATTCCGCCCGAGGACGGCACGCTCCAGAGATCGCCCTGCCATGTGAAAACCAAGGTCTTACCGTCGGGCGAAAGAGCGGGCTGCTGAGCCCGGAGGATGGGGCGCGCGAATCCCAGGCACGGCAGGAGGGCGAGCAGGCAAAGTCGTCTACGCATAAGGGTCCTTAGGGTTACCCCAAGAGGCCCAGGGAATGCGCCCAAGACTTAGAGTTTCAGATCGACAATGCCACTGACACCCACGCCATCCACTGCCTGAAGGTTCTTTCCGTCGCCGATCCCCGACACCGGAATGAGCGCTCGAATCCGAATCTCGTTCCCAAACAAGCCGGTTTCAGGGCTCGCGACTGCCGAGACCTTATCGATCTGGGCTTTGGTTCCCATAATCTGGGCCGCACCGATCGCCGAGTTCTTGCCAGCGATACCGACGACGATAATCGGGACGACGCGAGTGGCCTTGGTGTTCGTATCTTTGTGACCAGATAGCCCATTGATCGCTCGGTTGATTTCGGGGCCGAACTGCTTGACGGCTGCGCCCACACCCAAGATCTTGATGATCTGTTTGACCTGGACGGTCGCTGCCACTGGGGCTATGAGGCCAAGAATGAGTAGGCCGGCGAGAAGAATAGGGTTTCGTTTTTTTCTCATGGTTCTTATGTTGCATACGAATGGGGAGGGAGATGGTCACAAAAAAGCGTCCCCGGCCGAAGCCGGGGACGCTTGATCAGGTTCGAAATTAGCTTAGAACTTGATCGTGATCTGCGTGCTGAGCAGGCCGCCTCGATACGTGTTGTTCAACAGCGAGTTGAAGTTCTTCGTATTGATGAGGTCGCTGGCTTGGTATCGGATGTCAACCGTAGCGTTGCCGCCGAGGTTGTAGCCGACGCCGAAGGTGTACCAGCGCTGTCGCGGGTCTGATCCCACGTTTCGATCGAACGTGGTGTTCTCGATCTGGGCCATAAGGTTCCAGTTCGAGGTCAGCTTGTAGTCCAGGCGGCCGATCAACGTGTTGATCTTGTCGTCCTTCGTACCTTCGAGGATTCCCTGATAGGCGCTGCCCATAAGAGAGATCTTGAAGTCCGGAGTTGCCTGGAACCAAAGGCTGGCGTTGCCGCCTTCGATGTTCTTCGGATCGAACAGGAGGCCAAGTCGGCCCCAGTCGCCGGGAGCATCATAGTTCACTTCGACGCGTCGGAATCCGACCGAAAGACCCCAGTTGGAGCCCGTGTAGCCGAGATTCGCATATGCGGCGCTATTCTTCTCGTCGAGAACCTTGCTCGTGTTGTACGTGTAGGTGTTCTTCGAGTAGCCGCCGTCGACCGTGAAGTTGCCGAACTTGAGGTTGATGTCGCCGCCATAAACGTTGGCTCGGTTTGCAACCTTGCCGCCGATCAGGACGCTGGCGGGGCTATTGGTGTCCAGCCAGAGATAAGCGAGGTTGAGGTTTCCAACGTCGCCCAGCGGGAAGCCCAGTTCGACGCCGAGGCTCTGGTCGATTCGGAGCGGACCCACGTGGAGATCGCCGAAGTCGACGCCGGTGGTCGTGTTGCGAGCGCTGTTGCGTCCCGCCCAGACCTTGAGCCCAGCCTGACCGAACTTGAAGCTGATGAGACCGCCGTCGAAATACCAGTTGCCGTTGTCAAGCAGATCGTCCTTGATCCAATCGTTGAACGACTGGCGAGCGAACATGAACTTGTTGCTGGTCTGGTAGCCGATTCGACCGGCTTCGACCGAGAAACCGAGGCCGCCGATGCTGGTGTCGAACGACACGCCCGTCGGGCCAAGGGTAACGTCGGTTGGGCCTTCGTCGATGCCCTCATTGAACTTGTGGTGATTCAAGCCGCTGAGCGTCGAGAGCGTATTGCCCACGATCAGGGTGGCCCACCACTTGGGACCTTCGTCGTTGGTGCCCATGAATTTCAGCTTGGCCTGGTGAATGACGGCGAAGTCGCGGTTAATACCGACGACGTGGCCGGCATAGCCGTCCGTACCGAGACCCGTGAGGGTTCCGCCAGGGGTCATGCCGAGATTCTGGTCATCGCCGTTCCCACCGGTGGCAACGATGCTGAGATCGCCGTGGATGTCAACGGCGGGCTTCCTCTTCTCGAGGGCTGTGACGCGCTTCTCAAGATCGGAGAGGTCCTTTTTCAAAGCCTCGACGTCGACACCAAGAGCGGCGAGTTCCTTCTCGAACGTCTCGGCCATCTTCTTGAGATTAGCGATATCGTCGCCCCAAGCCTTCATGCCATCCACGGTGGATTGCAGTGCGGCCAGCTGATCGCGGAGAGCCTTGATGTCACCGGGAACGTCGCCCCAGCTATCGATCTTCTCCGTGAGAGCCTTAATTTGGTCGTTCATGCCGTCGACCATGGATTTCATATGCTTGTAGCAAGCATAGAGGGCAACGGCCATTTCGTAGCGGCTCGCGGGGCGACCGCCACGATAGAGTCCATCGGGGTAACCGACAAGGCAGCCTTCAGCTTTTAGCTTTTGCAATGCCTCGTAGGCCCAGTGATTCTCCGGAACGTCCGGGAATTGATCCTGCGCAAGAGCCGGTGCAGCGAAAGCTGCTCCCAGGACTGCGATAAGCGCATACTTAAGCGTTGACTTCATGTCCGCTCAGTTCTCCTTGAGTGTTTTCGACTCAGAACTTGCACCCGCGCTAAGGTTGCCGCAACTCGAATTCTCACAACTTTCCTTGAGTTTCCTATGAGATCCAAGCTGTACGACCCTGGCTTGGCCACGCATCCTGCGTCGATTTTCAGTTACGAGTTGCCTCGAAACCTCATGCATTATGTCCGACTGCCGTGAAAAATGCAAGGGTTGGGGAGTTTTTCATCCGCTATTCATTTGAATTGAGGGTCAAGCCCTAACCAACCCCAAGATTTCTTGGGTTTTTTGCCGCATGAGAGCGGCATCTCCCCTCGCCTCCACGTTCAGCCGGATGACGGGCTCCGTGTTGGAGCCGCGCAAGTTAAAGCGCCACTCGGGATATTCCACACTTAGCCCGTCCAGCAAGGAAATCTCGCCGTCCGAGTAGCGCGCTTGTACCCGGTCCAGGACGTCCGCCACGTTCGGCACGGTTGAATTGACTTCACCGGAGCACGGGTACTTGCTGATCATTTCGCCGACGAGGTCGCCCAGAGAACGTCCGGTTGAAGAAACGAGATTGGCCACCAGCAGAAGCGGAATCATGCCGCTGTCACAGTACCAATGGCCCCTAAAGTAGTGGTGGGCGCTCATTTCGCCGCCGTACACAGCATCCTCTGCCCGCATCTTCTCCTTGATGAACGCATGGCCGCTCTTGCAGACCACCGCCCGACCGCCGAGCTTGCCGACGATATCTAAGGTGTTCCAATAGAGTCTTGGATCATAGATGATCGTCTGATGCGGATTATCGACCAGCAAGGCATGCGCCAGTAGACCGACGATGTAATACCCCTCGATGAAGTGACCATCTCCGTCGAAGAAGAAACACCGGTCATAATCGCCGTCCCAAGCTACGCCGAAGTCGAATGAGCCTTCGCGGAGCGCGGCCTCGGTGGACGCTCGCGACTCTTCGAGGATTGGATTGGGCACTCCATTCGGGAAATGGCCGTCCGGTTCCCAGTTCATCCGGGAGAATTGAAGTGGAAGGCTGGGAATCAAGGAATCTAGAGCCAGTCCGGCTGCGCCATTGCCCGGGTTCGCCAGAATGCGTAGCGGCCTGAGCGTGTCGGGCCTCGTGAAATTGAGCAGGTGCCGGACGAAGTCAGCATAAACATTTTGCCGGCTTCTGCTGCCCTGCCCGTGACGCTCCCATTGCTTCTCGAAGGTTCGACGCTCGATCTGGTTCAGGCCGGAATCGGAACTGATCGGCCGGCTACCTTCCCGGACCATCTTCATTCCGTTGTATTCGGGAGGGTTGTGGCTGGCGGTAATCATCACGCCGCCGTCGAAGCCGAATTGGGCTGTCGCGAAGTAGACCATTTCCGTTCCGACCAGTCCCAGGTCCGTCACGTCCACTCCGGCATCGTTCATGCCGGTGGCAAGGGCGACCGCCAATTCCGGGCCGGAAAGCCGGATATCGTAGCCAACGCAGACTCGTTGAGAGCCCGTCTCGTCGGCAAAGGCTCGCCCGATCGCGTAGGCGATTTCCGGATTTAATTCGCCGGGGACCTTGCCCCGAACGTCGTAGGCTTTGAAGCAAGCCAAATATTGGCCCATACGGGCTAAAGAATAGCCGATAGCCCGTATGGGTGTGGGGTCACTTAGTCGTTGGCGTTTCTTCCTTCGGCCCCGGAGCCTGGACCGGAGCCTTCTGGTCGCCAGTCGGCTTTTGGATGACCTCGTTTTGCGGTGTATCCACTGGTTTCGGCCCAGGATTGCAGCCGCCAGCCGCCAGAAGCGCCGCTAAACCCATCGCAAATGCGATGAGCCAGACGTTTGCATGTCGTTTCATGTGTGCACCTCCTATAGTGCGGAGGTGAGTGTCTGGCGCTTGCCTGGGTGTTCAGTACCTGTTGGGGCAATTCTTCGATTCTGTTTCTCGGGGTGGAAGGCAATGCGCACCCAAAAAACAATAGACAGGCGATGTTTGCCGAACAGCAATGGGTTTTGCTCGGCGAAATCAGATTAGGCGCTCGACGAATCCAAAGGGAGCCCGCTGGGTAACCTCAGCCCCATGCCCGCTCAGCTCCTTGGCGCCCATATGCCGACTTCGGGCGGTCTCGGCAATGCAGTCCGAAAGGGCAAGGAGATCGGCTGTACGGCAGTCCAAGTCTTCACCAGCAGCCCACAGCAGTGGAAAAGCAAAGAGATCACCCACCCGATGATCGAGGACTTCAAAGCCGCGCAGAAGGAAACCGGAATCGATTGCGTTGTCAGCCACGACAGCTATCTCATCAACCTCTGTGCGCCGGATATGGACATGCGGGAGAAAAGCCGGAATGGGCTGCTTTCGGAACTAAATCGTTGTGATCAGTATGGGATTAGGTGGACGGTATCCCACATGGGCGCCCATATGGGACAGGGAGAAGAAGAGGGTCTGAAGGCGGTTGCCGCATCAGTCAAAGTCCTGCTCAAAGACGCTCCGAAGGACGTGATGCTCCTGATGGAGACGACCGCCGGCCAAGGAAGCTCTCTGAACTACAAATTCGAGCATTTGGCCTTTCTGCTCGACTCGATTGGCTCTGATCGGGTTGGCGTGTGCCTGGATACCTGCCATATCTTCGTCGCTGGATACGACATTCGCACCCCGGAGGCCTACGAAGCGACGTTCTCCGAGTTTGAGAAGGTCGTCGGGATGAAAAGCCTGAAAGCGATCCACTGCAACGACAGCAAAAAACCGCTCGGTTCGAGGGTCGATCGCCACGAGGCGATCGGGAAGGGAGAAATCGGAGAGGAGGCGTTTCGCCTGCTCGTGAACGACCCGAGGTTCTTTTCAATTCCGATCTTGCTTGAAACGCCCGAGGCGGAAACGATGCACGCCGTGAACCTCAAGCACCTGTGGGAGCTCAGCACCAAGTAGGGCTGGCGCTTATCGGCTCAAAGGAACCGTTTGGCAACGCGTCGAAGTAAGCCAAGCTATGTCCGCCCGCCTTGTTTCTTGCTCCATCGCCTGCTTAATCGCTGCTTCCGCGTTCTGCCAAGACCGCCTGCCGCACCTGCCCGGATACGAACAGTTCCAAAAGAACCGCGATCTCTATAACGGGGCGGTCAGACGGGGCGACGCTTCGGTGACCTGGATCGAAGACGGAAAAGCTTTGGTCTACGACAAGGACGGCCAGCGGACTCGGCTCGACCTTTCCACTCTGAAGGAGGCCCCTTTTAGTGGCGAATTGCCCACTCCAACTCCGCCCTCGGGATTCAATCGCGATGCTCGGCGTCAAGGTCCAGACCGTGGCCGCCAGTTCTCAGAGACGTTCTCCGCCGACGGCAAACTGAAGGCATTTACCAAGGACTCCAACTGCTGGGTGAGTAACGCCGATGGTTCTAATGCCGTTCAGGTCACCTCAGACGGCAGCAAGCTCACTGGAATCAAGTACGCGATCGGAAGCTGGGTCTACGGTGAGGAACTGGGGCAAAGGGACGCGATGGGATTCTCACCCGACGGCTCAAAGCTTTGGTTCTATCGATTCGACGAAAGCAAGGTCATCCCGTACTACATCGCCATGGCTCAGACCAAGGTTCAAGACGCGCTCGACGACGAACGCTATCCCAAAGCCGGAGCGCCAAATCCGGAAGTCGATCTGTTCGTTTACGACCTGGCTTCTAAACAGGCCCAAAAGGTCAAGGTTCGACCCGGGGCGTTCGACGAAGGTGTGGGTCACTATGTTTATGGCATCCGATGGTCGCCCGACGGCAAGGAACTCTGGTTCCATAGGACAAACCGCTGGCAGAACACGATGGAGTGGTGTGCGGCGAACCCGACGACCGGGGCGGTTCGGGTCATCGTTCGAGAAGAATCCCCGGATTCATGGACCGACAACAGCCCGCAGCGCCGATTCCTCGATGACCAGCCCGACATCGGACAAGCCTCGCAATTCAAGGGAAAGGTCATCTGGTCGAGCGAGAGGAACGGGTTCGACAACTACTACCTTCTGAGTCTCGATGGCTCGAATATCAGACCGATCACGAGTGGCTCGTTTGAGGCAGCTCAGATCGTCAAGATCGATCTCAAGAACAACCTTCTTTTCTACATGGCTCGGGACGGCGACAACCCGTACAAGCTGCAACTTCACCGGGTGGGTATGGACGGAAAGGGCGATGTGAGGCTGACCGATCCCTCTCTTAACCATACGGTGAACGTTTCAAGCGACGGGAAGCACTTCGTGGACACGTACGAATCGCTGGACGTGCCGCCGACGACCGTCGTCAGAGACGAGAACGGAAAAGCTTTGGCCACGCTTGCCAAGAGCGATCTATCGACGTTTCAAGCAAACAAGCTCCAACTCGTTGAAAGGCTCAAGTTCAAAGCCTGGGATGGCAAGACCGATATTTACGCGACACTTTCAAAGCCTTCGAATTTCGATCCGAACAAGAAATATCCGGTTCTGATTCAAGTCTATGGAGGTCCAGAATCGGACCTCATGTCCGAGCGTTTTGCTATGCCGTCGAGCCAAACCGAATACGGCTTCCTGATCGCAAAGATCTTCGGCCGGGGGTCTCAGGGACGTGGAAAGAAATTCAAGGACGAAATGTACTTGAAGATGGGTGTCCCCGAAATCGACGACCAGGCCGCGGGGGCGAAGTACTTGGCGACCAAGCCCTATGTCGATGCCTCGAAGATCGGGATCGAGGGCACGTCTTATGGCGGTTACGCCTCACTCATGTGCCTCCTGCGGCATCCGGACATCTTCGCCGCCGCCGCGTCTCAGTCTCCGGTCACAGCCTGGGAGAATTACGACACGATATACACCGAGCGCTACATGCGCACACCGCAAACCAATCCGGACGGGTACAAGAATGGGTCGGCGATGAGTTACGCCAAGGATCTTAAAGGCCGACTTATGCTGTACTTCGGTTCAGCGGACAATAATGTGCACCCCTCGAACTCACTGCAGCTCATCCAGGCCCTGCAGCGGGCCGGCAAGAATTTCGAGGTCCAGGTAGGTCCCGATCAAGGGCACAGCGCCATGAACAACGCTCGAATGTGGGAGTTCTTCATCGAACGAATGGTTTTGGGAAGGTAGGTGGAGTTGGCCTATAAGCCGGATTCTGTGTTTGTGTGACGATTTGTCTATGCGGCCAACCCGGAGGGTCGGCGGGCCACGTCAGCCCCTCCCTATTTGGCCTTGCTTCCGGCGGGGTTTGCCCCATCGTCGGTTGCCCGAACGACGCGTGAGCTCTTACCTCACGATTTCACCCTTATCCCGGCAAGCCGGGACGGTATGTTTCTGTTGCACTTTCCGTCAGGTCGCCCTGCCCCCGATTGCCCGGGGCGCCGTGCCCTGTGAAGTCCGGACTTTCCTCCCCAGCCGAAGCTGAGGCCGCCACCCGGCCAACTCCGATTCCATTATGGTTGAGCGGTCCGCCGCCAAAGGGACTATTCGTCAGACATCTGCGAACATTCAAATCGAAGCGTCGGTACACTTTCCTGAACTAGATTTCTGGCATGAGCAGCACGGAAACGAAGACTCAAGAGGGGTATAGCAAGCTCGCGGGTTTCTTGCGTCAGCACCCGTCCGCAATCGATCGCCCAGCTTCGGAGGTCGCCAAAGAGGCCGGCGTTTCGGTCGCGGTCGTCGAGCAAGTGCTCTCGAACAGCCATACGATGGCCCGTCAGAACGCCAGTCGAGTCAAAGGCGAACGCGACCGGAGACCATTTGGTCCGTACCATAAATTCAAAGATGCGTTCGTCCGGTGGACGTCCAGGCCCATCCTGTTCGTCGTGGTGACGCTGCTGATAGCGACTGTCATCAACACGGGTATCGGAAAGATCCTGCCCAGTTCTTCGTCGGCTCCGTCGGGAACCGTCTCGATGCAGATTGGCGGCTCAGCCAAGTCCGGCTCAGTCGAATCCCAGAGGGATGGTGGTCTCAGCTCGACCCCAAGGGATATCGCTCGGGTTGCGTCCCAGTCGGCAGTTTTCCTGCTCGTTCTCGTGCTCCATTTCGCCTGCTACTACCGATGGGGGATGGCGCGCGTCGCCCTGCTCGGTGGCGGAGCGTTTTGGGTAGTTTGCTCTTTCACCTTGGCTCTCAGCATGGTCTTCACGGCCTCCGATGCCGGATGGATGGCTTTGATCGCCCGAGCCGCCCTCCTGAGCTTGGCGTTTCTAGTGATCGCCACGGTTTATGCCGGGGTTGGGGTCGTTTTCTCGCTTGCCGGAGCGTTCGTCCGCGTACGCCGAGCGGATGCCGAGGAGCGTTCGCGGACCCGACAAGACCTGCTCCAACGGCTTTTCGATATTGAAGAGAGGCTCGAGAAGGGACCCGATACGGCTGAGTCACGGCCGCGAAACCTGCTGAATAGCCACCCGGTCGTCCACAAAATCCGCAGAAGCCCATTCCTTTGGGCAGCAGTGTCAGGGTTTATCGTCGGGGTGCTCCAAGTCATTGCCATAGGATTCGTCGAGATCGTCACCAACACGTCGATGGAGACCTCGATGGAGGCCGCGCTCGTCAGCTTCGCCTTCAGCTTGGTAGCGGTGACCGTGCAGTTTGGAATCTGCTTCTTTAGTGGCGGACTGCGGCGTTCGCTCTTGGCATCGCTGCTCTTCACCAGTGGCGCTTTGGCATCCATCCTCATTCCCTTCGGACCGTTCGGCCCCGAATGGCTTTCGCAGCAGTGGCCTTGGGGCATCACGGCGAGCTACGGATACGGGGTGTTCATCGGCCTGTTAGCCGGAGTGGCCGCCAAGATCGAAGAGCGAGCAAGTCGCGACCGTTTGCTTTCCACCAATGATCCTGCCCAGCTCCTGGCCGAGATGGTTGAGATCCAGCGTAAGCTCAAGCCGACTGCCCAACGGATTTGCGTCATGGTCGTTGATGCGGCCAAGAGTTCGCAAATGAAGGCCGAGGCTGACCCCTTGGTCGCCGAGTGGAGCTTCCGCGAGTACCAGAAGTTGATCGAACGGGTATCCGCGAAGTTCGGGGGAAGCGTTCACTCGACGGCTGGGGACGGAGCGGTCGTTTCGTTTTCGAACGCTCGAGATGCGCTCCAAGCGGCTCGATCGATCCAGACGGAAATCATTCAGTTCAATCACAAGACCAATAAGCTCAAAGCTCGGTTCAGACTTCGAATCGGATTGCACGCGGGCAACATCGCCGGAGACATCGACAAGGTGGAGTTTACAGAAGTCATCGACATAGCTGCGCACGCCGAATCAAGGGCCCCGATTGGGGGCATCTCGATGACTGATGGAGTCGCCTCCGAATTGGCGGATGAGCAACTGGCGAGACTCGATGAGAGCGTTGATGGTCGCGCTCTGTATTTGGCGATGAATCCGAGTCTCGATCCATGAACGCCCGACTGATCGACGTCGGACGAATGGGCTATCACGAGTGCTGGGAGCTTCAAAGGGAGATTGCCGGAGGGGTCATCGAAGGGGATGATGATTCTCTCATCTTCGTCGAACATCCGCCCGTTTTGACCCTTGGGGCCAGTTTCCATGCCGAGAATCTGTTGCTCACCGAAGCTGAATATCGAGCGCTCGGAATTGAATTGGCGTCGACGGACCGGGGGGGAGATGTGACCTACCACGGCCCTGGCCAGCTCGTCATCTATCCGATCTTCGATATCCAGCGGCATGGCAAG
>JAYROD010000234.1:0-7765 GCA_041911835.1 Fimbriimonadaceae bacterium
AATCGCACGTGTTGGCCTCATTGGGGGGCGATGGAAGCTCTTCCAAGTACCTTTGGGCTTCCTTGACCGCCATCCGCAGGGGTTCTGAACTCATACCTGGACCATTGTAGCCCCACCCGCATAGATTTGCACCAATTGAAACCCCTTTCGCACCAGCGTTTGGTATCGTCACCAGTATGAAGATCCAGGCCGATGCCCTTCAACAGATTCGCCAAGCACTATCCCAATACAGTCGCGAGGTCGAGGCCACCAGCATGACGGACAGCTCGAAGAAGACCTACCTTTTCATCCCTCCCCACGCGTCGTGGGGAGGGTAAAACACAGCCCTGCAACGGTCGGATTACAAGCACTATCACAATCACGGAGCTGAACACGATGTCGTCTTCTACACGACGACCTGTCTCGACTTCGTCCATGCATTCCGGGAACCGCCCATCCGCAGCCTGATGGCGGCGAGCCTCATCGACGACTGCAAGTTCTATGGCGCTGAGCTCCACGCCTTTGTCGTCATGACACACCACATCCATTTCATCGCGAGGGTGCCCGCCGGAAGGACGTCGCCTTGGCTCATGCAGAGGATCAAATCCAATTCCGCGCGCCGGATTCTGCCCAAATTGGATGCGCAAACGCTATCCGAATTCGATCAGCAGCGTGGCCTCGACGGTCGATCGTTTTGGCAGAGACGCTTTCGTAGCTACATCATTCGTGATGTCTTTTGGCAGAAGGTGAAGTACATTCACGAAAACCCCGTGAGAGCAGGGCTGTGCGCTGCTCCGGAAGACTACAGTTGGTCCTCCGCGCATCTTTTTCTCGAGGGCCGTTGGGATGAAGAGCACGGTCTAGATTTGGAGGGACTGGCCGAGCGATTTGCGGATCGCAAGGATTTGGAATTCGGTTGCTGTACCCTCCCCACGACGCGTGGGGAGGGATGAAAATCCGTCAACAGCCTTTGCTGTTGACGGTATACAACGTGGGGCCAGAACATTGCATAGGTAGAATCGCGACATGGCTGACGAGCCGCTGCCGGAAGGCTCCCGAAATGTTCCTCCCTCGCGGGCCCGCATCGCGCTGGGACAAGGAGATCACGGCCCGCACGAGAAAGTAATTGTCGACGTGAGCGATCCTGCGGAGCGAAATCTCGTAGCCGATGCGTTTGAGAGGATCGGCTTTGAAACGATTGTTGCAGAGGATGCGGCTCACGCCATTTTTGAGATACGGAGCGCCACTGGCGGAATCCTGATAACCGATGACATGCAATTAATCCAGGACGCCGCTGCACCCTACGGGCAGAAGCGAGCATCCCGCTGGAAATTCCTTGCGCTTTGCGTGGATAACCGATCAGCGGTCGAATTTGCGGAACAGTGCGGAGCCGACGCGGTCATGTTCGCCCCGCTACCGGAGAAAGGCGAAGCCATTATCGAGTGGTTCAAATGACAACCACTATGTCGAGTTTCCATTCCCTTCAGCTCTCACCTGGAGGGAATGAGACGATCGGCTTTGGATTGTGGATTGTGGATTTGGGATTTTGGATTGGAGGTCAGAGTCTGGAGTCCGGAGTTCAGAGATTTCTATGCGTCGCGTCGCGAACGCCACAAATGATCTCAATCCGCTCGCCCGCGCCCCGAGGCTCCAGTTGACCGCTCCGAATTGAAGCCTCGGGGCACTGGGCACCATACGCTTGGAGGTGCCCTTCTGTTGCGTGGCCCGAGGCAGAGAAAGGGTCGAAGCATGAGCCTCCACCGGAGGACCGGCGGAGGCATGGATTGTTTCGATCCAACAACGGGACTAAGGCAACGAATCCAAATCGTCCACAAATTCCAAACCAACCGGCAGATTCAAGGAATCGTTAACGAATCCCAATTGCGTTGAGCGAGCAACTTCACCCCCACTCACCGACTGAGGAAGTCCGCTTGAGGCTACGAAAATCACGGTACTCGTTCCGCTGCCCGGGATCGACAGAGGGACCGAAGCCAGACCGCTGTTCGCTGCGCTCCAAGCCAATGAGCCGTTTATGGCACAGCTGGCCATCTCGCCCCAAGCGCTATAGCACGTATACCTGAAGATGGGTGTCCAGGCAATCGGTTTTGGCGTCGTATTGTGAACTCGAAACATACACACGACCACCCTTCCAGTTGTGGACGAGAATTGGAGGAATGTGGCGCTATACACCATTGCATTCGAACCGAACGTTCCTCGTTGAGAGAAGAGCGCCCTTTGCACATTGTGATCAGAACTGATCATGTTTGCGGTTGCATTGCCGTCTGTCCAGGTTGATGGTGGAACCCCGCCGAAAAGGCTGGAATCATTGTTCATCGTCCATCCAACCGCTTGCTCATAGGTTTCAAAGACGTTCCAGCGGTACACTCGAACGGCCTGCGGTCCCGAATTCGGATCCTGCCAAGTTCCGACACCATTCGAATCGGCTGTCATGACTTGGCCCGGAGTCGCAGAGTTGCCGAGCTGCAAACCACCCATCTTCACTGTGCCGCTGAGGTTTGCATTGCCGATCTGCTGCGTCCCCGGGCTGGATTGCTGAAGGCGCACGATTGAGTCAGCTTGACCTGACTCAGCCCGTCGAGAGGCAAGGACAAAGCCTGCAGCGCCGCAGACGACACAGCAGACGATAAGACTGAAACGATTCATGATGGCTCCTTTCTGCTCCGTCCAAAGGGCTGGGGCAGACCTTGAGTATAAGGGCATCTTCGTAAACATACAAGCTTATGCCCAGGGATACACCGTCGATTCAATGCGTCTACCGGAAGACCGTGCGGGGGCATGGAGAAGCTTTCGACTGCGATCTGCTATACCGAGAGTATGAGCCAGCCCATCGGCGGATTAGCGGATCAGCGCCGGCGGATGGCCAGAATGGAGGCGCTCGGAGCGCTTTTCATCGTGTTGGTCGGAACGCCGCTCCACTTTCTCCACAGTGCGACGGGTTGGCCTCTCGTCGCCTGGCTCGGACCCATTAACGAGAGCACCTGGGAGCATTTTAAGCTCGCGATCTGGCCCGGGATCGCTTGGGCTTTGTGGGAGTGGTTCCGGTTCCCCACGCTGCGCCATGGGCTGTGGACGGCGAAGCTCGTCTCGTTCGTCTCGATGCCGCTGGCGATCACCGCGGTGTTTTACGGTTATACGGCGCTGCTCGGCCGGAACCTGCTCGCAGTGGACATCGGCACGTTCGTACTGGCTGTTTGCCTCGGCCAGTGGCTTGGTTACCGGATATGGAAGCTCGACGCACGCTGGGGGCCCTCAGGCTGGCTCATCGCGATAATCGCTTTGGCTTTTGTGTATTTCAGCTACTCGCCCCCCGGGTGGTTTTTGTTTGTCGACCCTCGGGCCGCAGGCGGTCCTCATGTGAAGTGAGACCCTCAGCACGTATTCGTGCCGAGGGTCATGGCAAGGTCGAAGCTCGAGCCTCCGCCGGAGGACCGGCGGAGGCATACAACGCTGTTAGGATCGCTTCATTCCCCTGCCGCGCACACATCGACGCAGCACCAGAGCAGCGCCGAGCCCGAACGCCACAAAGGTCGCCGGCTCCGGCACCGGGGCGCAGAGGGTATCGATAACAACCTCGTCGATCTGCATCGGCACGGGTGTGAGGTTCTGCAGCGTGATCCGCTCCGTGGCAGGCTGGCTGTTGAGGTGGACGGTATAGACCGAGTGGGTCCACCCGTCCGGCATAATCCCGCTGCTCGCCAGCGCCGCAGTACCGCTCCCGCTCGAAGCCGCATAAAGCACGTCCGGCGTCAGCGTCGAGCCTCCGGCGAAGAATGAAAGCTGAATCCATATGTCCTTCGCATTGTTGGGATTCACGCTATTCGGTATCTGGAAGTCGATGAGCTGGTTGGGCCCAACGAACGTCCACATGCCAAATCGGTTGTTGAGGTTTCCGCTCCACGCCGATCCTCCCACGCCGGTAAGCAGAGGCGTCCCATTCGGATTGACGAATCCGCCTCCGCCGCTTCCCCAAGTGCTTCCATCCGGAGCTAGTGGAACATTTGGAGTGTTGAAATCCCACTCCTGAACGGTCCAGCTCGAGTTGGCGTTTCGCCATGGCGGAGGGGTCGTGTCGTCCGCGAAGACGAAGCTTGCCGAAAGCGCAAGAAACGACAAAGCCGCGCAGCGCGGCGCAATATTCAGGTGACGCATATTTGTTCTCCAAAAGGAAACAGATTTCGTCGACGTCGAGGGAGGAGTGCAGAATTAAGTTCCTTTGCAGGTGAAATAAGTCAAGGGCTCCGGCCACGCCGACGCGCGTTCATTATATAGAAGTTTGCGCAAGATTCCAAATCTTTTCTTTATTCCTGCGTGGGAACTGCTACACTGAAGGTGCGCATCGCGGTCGAATCCCAAGGACCCCTTGACATCAAAAAAACGACCATCCGCCTTCATCGCCTGTTTCAGTCCGCCGGTTATGATTGCGACCTTCACCATCGAAGTGATCCTCGCCGTTTATGTCGCGCTACGATTCGGCTCCAGCTTGTTTAAGACCATCATCGTTACGGTCCTGGTGTGTTTGGCTTCTTTCCAGCTTGCCGAATATCAGGTTTGCGAAGGGCCGTCTTCGGCGGCGCTCCTGTGGACCAAAGTGGGGCTGGTCGGCATTACGCTTTTGCCTGCGCTCGGCATGCACTTGATCGGCACCATCACGCGCCCGAGCGTGCTCATTCCGGTCGGATATTTCATCGCGATTCTCTATGCGTTAACATTTGTGTTTCTTCCGGGGGCGACTGCCGAAGCGCAGTGCTCGGGGAACTATGTGCTGCTCAATATCAAGAGTGGATGGATCAGCGCGATGTACGACGGCTATTACACGGTCTTTCTGGGGCTTGCCATGCTCGAGCTCAGTTTGCGGCTGATGGCCAGGCATCGGTCCGCTCCATTGGAATACACGACGAACCTCATCGCCTGGACGCTTATCGGATACCTTTCCTTCACCTTGCCTATGGCCGTAGTCGCTATCGTGAGCGCTCAGCTTCGCCAGGCGACGCCATCGGTCATGTGCGGGTTCGCGCTGCTTCTCGCGCTGCTACTTGCGCTCAAGATCGTGCCTTTGTACGCGGCCGAGACGAAGGCACTGAGGGCTGCTATTCCGTTGGCCTAAACCGTTTGGCGTCCCTCGTCCTTGGCTTGGCGGGACCGATCCATTCCGTCGTGGTTTTTGAATGCTCGCATGAGATGGGATTCCCCTATCGATATTTGAACCACGCTTTGCGTCGAGGTCGCCTTCGCAGCGAGGCGGTGCCACAAAGCCCTAATCCGAGTGCGATCCATGAGCTCGATTCGGGCACTGGCGTACAGGTGAAATCGTAACCCCACTGCACGCCAGATTTGTAAAGAGTGATCGTCTTAGTGGCAGCGTTAAACGTCGAGACAAAGACGCTGAATCGAAACGAAGCGCTGTTGTTGCAGCCTTCCAAGCATTGCGAATCCGGAACATCAACGAAGCAGGTTGCGTCCGCCGCGCCGCCATTGCCATCGTAGGTCGGGTCGGTCGTGCTGCCGTTGTTGTCCAGCAGGTCGAAGAATCCGCCACCGGCGTCGAATCCTCCGAATCCTGGGTCGTTGTGATGCACGCCTTGGATCCAATGGACTTGCGCGCCGGTTGGATCATTTGCGCCGGGGGTATAGCTGATGGCGAACGCCGCACCGCCATATTCGCCATTGTCCTGGCCTCCACCCGAGACATCGCCACATGTAACGGTCGGCTGGTGCGTCGTCCAGGCATAGTAAGTTCGCAAGGTTAGCGAGCCAGCCAACTGCCTTTCCAAGATTGTCCAACCGTTCGCTGCGGTGAAGCCTCGGTGGGTCAGTCCGTGCTTGGCCACCGTGGTGTCGGCGATCAGGTCGGCCTGTGCCGGGCTCAGCACTGACTTCCAGCGGCAAGTGACATTTTGGTCCTGCGAGCTCCCCTGCCCCCCGATTGGTCCGTCCGGCCATGCCGCCTGTGCGGCCGCTCCGACGGCCAGCAGCATGCCTGCAAGAACAACTCGGAGCCTCACTTTTATCCTGACCTTTCCCAGCAATGCAACCTCCAAGGGCGCAACGGCATCCACCGCACTCCAACCCTCTTCGAACCAGCATAAGGGAATTGCGAAGAATTGTCCAGTTTTCGATTTAGGGCTTGCCCACGCCCGAGTTGTTACAGGCCGTTCCGCCTTACGAGCCTTCGGGCGGCGCCCCAAATCTAACCCTTATGGGGCCTTTGTCTGTATCGACGACAAAAATGATCGAATCTCTTGGCGGCAGCGTGGCTGTCGCCAGTTTGACCATAACTGGTTCGGAGCCGGCGTCGGGATGATAGAACGCTTTCAAGAGGTCTCTGCTGTCGACGCCGGCGATCGACGTAACGGTTTTTCCATCGTACGTCCGGTTATCCGGATTAGGACTCGGCCCAAGCGTAATCTTGTCTTCCGAGAAAGTCAGCGGCAACTTGAGCAGCTCCAATAAGATGCGCCTAAAGCCGTATGCTCGGTCCATCTTTCGATAGTGGAGTGTCGAGTTCTGCATATCGATGAGCACTCTTTCGGCGCGGAAGCTCTCCATTCCGAAAACTCCGTCGACCGGGGCCACTCCGACCATCTCAATCTTGTCCACGGCTATGAACGACCACCAGGGCACCGCGAGGGGGCCCGCTGTAGCGGTGGGTGCGAGGCAATACGTTGTAATTCCCATTGCCGTGGGCGAACTCACGTTCACTCTAGCGACCTGTGTGGCGTTTGCGGTTGGCAAGAGTTTTGCAAGCAGTACTCCGCCGTTTGCACCGCTGTCGACAATCAATTCAACGTGCCGCGCTCCAATGGTTGACGGAATTCCGAACCAGTGTCCGGCGACCGGCTGCATGGGAATTGACTCATGCGCTGTCGCGTCTCCTCCTCTTGCCACCCATTCGTCAGCTTGTTGGGAGGTCAATCGCCCATCAGACCAAATAGTGACTTCGTCGGTCGCATAGTCGAAACCGACCGCCATATTCGCTAACACGTCGAGGCCCAGAACGGCAAAAGGCTTCGCTTTGCCCGCAGGCGTTCCGGGAGAATGGGCCTGGTTTTCACGCAGGCTTGCAGACTCGATGACCGGCACTGTCAGCGACATGCTCATGGCGCCGATTCGGATTTGAATGAGCTGCTGGCCCGCCGCAAACGGCCCGACCAGCATCACGCTGTGATCCATACCCGTGTCGATGAGAAAGTTCGCATCCATCCCGTTTACCGTCCCGGAAATGGTCCAGAGGTTGTCGCCACGGCCCGCTGGCAAGGGCCCTATTGGAGCGTGTTGGTCAGAAGGGTGCAACGTGGTGACTCGGTAGGATGGACTCTTTCCAATGGGAGATCCTATCAAAGCAAGGACGATCGCCAGCGAAGTTGTCATCACGATGACAGTATGGCGGCGAAGTTGCAGAAAGCAACCGTTATCATCCTGCGGATGCCCGCATAGCTGGGACGTACGAATGATAGACAACTTCGATTCGGAGAAGTCCCGAACATCGTATGGCGAGAGATAGAAAAGCGGCGAACTGAGCCACTCCTGCGGCCCGAAGTCCAGAGTCCGAACGTCCCATTAGCCGTGAGAATTCGCGAATATATCACCAAGGAACGGGCCGATGAGGTCAAACGTGAGCTGATGCAGGCAAGCAACCCGGCCCTCGCCGATATCATCGAGCGCAACATCGCTGTCATCGAGCTGCTGCGCCGTGAGGCGCGAGACGCCCGGTCACTCCAAGAGCGATTCACCGATGCCATGACGGATTTTTCAGGCAGCGTGGCGT
>JAYROD010000235.1:0-4772 GCA_041911835.1 Fimbriimonadaceae bacterium
CAGAAGGTGTTCTGGGTGAAGATCGAGGGCGACTGCACGAACGGATACTCGTGGGGCATCGCCCAAGCGACCCATGGCCGCGACGGCATGCACTTTCGCTTCATTACCGGCTGGGTTTTCCAGCGGATAGCGGGCGACTTGGCATTCCAATTGAGGGGCAACGTGACGTACTTCTCGCGGCGAGGCGGCTGAGACCGCGTACTCTGGTTCTCCGGCTCTCTCTGCTGGCTATCGAGGCGATTTCGCCTCTAAGGAGAGGTGCATAAGAGCGGCCACAGCCATGATGAGCGCTACGACGCCACACCACGCGGCCCCCGTCCAATCGGCATGGACCAGGAAGTCGATGGCCATGAAGACCGCCGCAAGCAGGATCAAATAGAGTCCTTTGCGCAGTCGGCGGCCCGCTTCCCTCTTATCGCCGTCGATGTCGTTCATGCTGCATCGGATTCTGGCCCATGAACGGCATCCGGCCGTCGTCCACATAAGAAGAAGCCCTGGCGACGAGCGCCAGGGCCAGTGTGGAGAACACTCGTCGGCGACGCTTGCGTGAGGCGAGGAAACAGCGCGCCGAACCCAACTGCCGCCCCTGTCGCCGTTCGAGGGCTGGAGCGGCCAAGTTGTCCGCCATGAAAATGGGCCCTCCATCTCCACCGGTCGGGGGAGGAGACGGCAAAACGAATCCTCACGGCTTCCCTTTCGTTGTGGACGATTCGCGCCGTTCGAGCAAGACGGACGTTTCGCGTCATGGGAATCACCGACATCCCTAAAGTTGACCACTTGCCGCCCCATGTGCGAAACTCGGCGTTGAAGGAGTAATCCAATGAAAAGCAGGCGCATCTTGGCCCTCGTGCCGCTCTTGGTACTTTGGGGTTGCGGAGGATCGAGCGGGGGAGGGGTGAATTCTCTCGACGGTCCGACCGCCACAACCCGCGAGCACGTTTCGTCGACTCGGAACTTCGGGGTGGGAGCCATGCTCCACTCCGGCGTACAAAACGCCTCTTTCGCCTCGGCGATGAACGGCGGCCCGGCGCCAGGTGGAATGGGGAGGCCGGCTCCCGCGCCAATGTTGGGAGGGTTTCTTCGCCATCTACCGCCGGAAGGACTCTTGAGACCTCACCCTGCGGGAGGCGGAGGCGGCGTCACGCCACCAGATCCTTGGCCAATGCCGACGTTCTATTTCGACGAATGGCTCGGGCTTTGGGTCCAGGTTCAAATCACGGAGACGTCGAACCGCATGGATTTCTTCGTCGATGAGGCCAAAACGCAGCCTGCGGGCCACATGCTCTCGACGTGGCCCCGGACGTGGGGCGTCTACCCGGTGAGCTGGCATAGCGACTACGAATTCACGGCCGGCACGATGAACGGATCGCATGGAACCGGCGACTCGACGATGACGTCGGAGACCAGCGGCAATTTCAGCTATGACGACACGTGGAGTGGCAACCGCTATCACGGATCGAGCGCTTGGAGCGAGCAAGGTACCCGGTGGACCAATCGCACCGACAATTCCGACGGGAGTTGGTCGAACGACAGCGGCGACTATGCCGCCGATGGCTCGGGAACGACCGTTTGCGAGAATTCTCTCGGCTATCGATCGACGTTCCACTGGAACGCGGATGGAAGCGGGAATGGCCGCATCGAGGGTCCAGATCCCGGCCTGCCCGCAATCATCGCTTGGGACGGTCAAGGAATGGGAACCATCACCTATGCGGATGGGACGACCGAGGAGTACCACTGGTGGTCGATCGTTGAGCCGGTCGGAACCGGCTCCGGTGGATCGGGCGAAGGTTCTAGTGGGGGCGCACCTCCCCCACCTGGCGGCGGGATGAGCTTATGACCAGCGCTGCCAAGACCGTCGACGAATATTTGGCCTCTCTCCCGGATGACCGGCGAGAGGCCATCAGCGCCGTACGCAAGACAATTTTGGCGCATCTCCCGAAGGGATACGAAGAAGGAATGCAGTATGGGATGATCGGCTACTTCGTCCCGCACAGCCTTTATCCCAAGGGATACCATTGCGACCCGAAGCAGCCCCTTAACTACGCATGCCTGGGCAACCAGAAGAATCACATGGCGCTCTACCTCATGTGCTGCTACGGAGACACGGCAACGGAACAGTGGTTCCGGGAGGCCTATGCCAAGAGCGGCAAAAAGCTGGACATGGGCAAGGCGTGCCTGAGATTCAAAAAGCTGGAAGACGTCGCGCTCGACGTGGTCGGAGAGGTCATCGCCCGCGTGAAGCCGATGGACTATGTTGCCCGCGTTGAAGCGATTCTGGCAAACCAAAAGTCGCGAAAGAAAACTTAGCTGCTTTTGTTCGCCAGCTTCATCACGATTTTCCATTCGTTCGGCTCGACCGGCATGACGCTCAGCCGCTGCCCTTTTCGAACGACCATCATGTCCTCGAGGCCCGGCGTCGCCTTGAGTTCCGCCAATGAGATGGTGCGAGGGAATTTCTCGACGAACTGGACGTCGACCGCAAGCCACCTGGAACCGTCGGCCGGGGCCTTAGGGTCGAAGTATTCGCTCTTGATGTCGAACTGGGTGGGATCTGGATAGCCGGGTCGGACGATCTTCATGACTCCGACGATTCCGGTTGGCTCGACGACGGAATGATAGAAGAACGCCAGGTCTCCGACAGCCATGCTATCCCGGAAGAAATTGCGAACCGTGTAATTCCGGCAGCCCTCCCACATGTTGGTCCCATCCCGGCGCAGATCGTCGATGGAGTAGCAATTCGGTTCCGACTTCATGAGCCAATGGCGCATGACTTCATTTTGGCTGAGACTCCGGAGGGCGCGAAACTCGCGCCCTCCGGATTGCTTAGGCTTCGCCGAGGGCGACGTCGCCGTTGACCGCGCTGAGGTCGATGGAACCGAGTCCATCTCCCAATTTGCCGGTTAACCGTGATTCGGCTTTGGCTTCATCGGCCAGTTCGAATTCGGAGGTAACCGTTCCGCGAAGGGCGGATAGCGCCACGCGACAATTCGAGTTCGACGGTACTCCAACTCTGATATTGCCGTTCACGGTCCGCACATTAATGGTCCCATCGACCGCTTCCGAAGCCTCGACGGTGACGTCACCGGACACAGCTTCAATCGAGGTCGTCTTTCCTGTGGTCTGCTTAAGGCTAACGTCGCCCGACGCAGTTCGGATGTTGACGTTCCCTTCGACTTCCTCGAGGCTGACATCTCCGCTCTTGCCTTCAATGTTCACCGAGCTCGACTCGGCGGACTTGATAGTCACATCGCCGCTCATCGTCGAGATGTCCACGGTCCCTTTGACCTCATGGAGCCGAACGTCGCCGCTCGCGCCATTGATTCGAACACCACCGGTGCAAGAATCGATTTCGATGTCGCCCGATTGGCATTTGATCTCGATCGGCGCCTTTCCAGACATCTTGATTTCCAGGTCGACGCTGAGACCCGTCACATCTGGCTGCTTGATGAGCACGAAGTGGTCGCTCTCTTCGATCACCAAAGTGTATTGCTCAGCCTTCTGCTTAGCTTCTTCGGCATCATGCCCGCGCAAGGTGGCTTTTGCCAGGACCGAGCCTTCTGAATTCCCGTAGATCCGGATGTCTCCCGCCGGATTTTCGACTCTCAAAGTCTTGCCTTTAGGGATGTCCAGGGGGAGCGAAACCTCCTTGAGTTCCGAGCTACCGAAGAAGTTGAACGGGTTCTTCCCGTGTTTGGCCTGTTCAGCAGCCACTCGTACGGCTTCGACTCCTTTCTTGGCGCTTTCCTTGACCTGGTTGGCGACGTCTTCCCAATCGACCGACTGGGCCACGCGCTTGCCAAGCTTGTCAATCGCATCGACGAGACCGGCGAATGGGTCAGACTTCTTTTCACCCGTCGAGTCGCTCGTCGATTCGGCAGAGTCCTCATGTTCGTCCTCGACTTCTTCGACCGGCGCCTTCTCGAATGCCTCGATGAGTTCAGCGGCGTCCTCAGGGCTCAGCTTGCCTTCCTGTACGAGCTTCATGATTCTCTTGATTTCTTCTTTCATTCCTGTTGGCCCCCTCGCAGCTTGGCCTTGGCCTCTTCAGGCGTGATCTCGCCTTTTTCCAATTGATCCAGAATTTTGCGCTTCTTCTCAGCGCTCTTGTCCTTCTTGGGCTTGTCGTCTTTGACCGGCGCAAGCTCCAAGGCTTCAAGCAGCGTGTCGAGCCGCGCCCTGACGGTTGGATAGCTGATGCCCAACTCCTTCTCCACGCTGCTGATCATCCCTCGGCAACGAAGGAAAGTCTCGAGGAAGACAAGCTGGTCATGATCCAAGGTCGCAAGCCTTGGAATATCGAATCGCCCCCGGATCGTGATTCCGTCCTCTGAGGCCAATTCACTGATGTAGAGTGGGCCCCCGCCAAACGGATCACGAATCGGGATATTTCGCCATTTCTGTTTGCTCATGGGATCATCCTTAAGTTTCTTGATGTCACTGGACAATAATACTCAAGTTTCTTGATCATGGATTCGTTATTTCTAAATATTCTTAATAATCTGGGGCGAAATACTGTCCCCGAATCCAATGACAAGTTGAACCCGAGGGCCCGATGGTAGAATCGGCGATTATGTCCTCCAAGCTGTCTGCCCTGAAGAGCCGCATGGCCGATGTCAACGCCCTCCACGCCGCCGTCGCGATGATGGAGTGGGACCAACAGACTTTCATGCCAAAAGGGGGCGGAGCTGCCCGGGCGGAGCACGTGGGGTCTTTGAGCCGCCTCGCTCATGAGACGCTAACCGCGGACGAGACGAAAAAGCTCGTCGAAGAAG
>JAYROD010000236.1:0-5876 GCA_041911835.1 Fimbriimonadaceae bacterium
GCTTTCCGGCCATGAGATGAGCTTAGACAGCTCAACCGAGGACGGCGCGCCCCATTTGGGTGGAAACGACAGGTGCCAGCCGTTACTAAGATCCACCGGCTTTGGGACATCCTTAACAGTGACTTGGAATCGGCGACCCTTGCTCGTCTCGGAGCTGTATTTGCCGGCTTTCCAAGCAGTCAGAATTACTTTCCTCCCTGCGTTGCGAAGAGTGTAACTTGTGTCTGCGGGCAATTTCGTCGAGCTCACGAGCACAAGCGTTTCGTTCTCAGCGACCATCTGTTTCATGGGCTTGCCATCTATCGTGTATTCCACGACAAGCCGCTTGACGATATTCACAGCAGGATCACCAAAATTGTCATTGGTTGCGGCGATTTCGGACTGGCCCTCTTTCGCCATGCGAGCGACCTGGTCGGTTACATCAGCTCCCTGACCGTCCGCACTCTCATATCGCGCTTTCTTAATGGTGATCTGGGGTGCTTTCACGACCAGCGCATTCGACTGTGAGCCAAAGCTAGTCAAGTGATCGCCACTTGCTGGACGCCGGAAGACTACAAACACCGACTCGGCAGGGCCAAGATTCAGAGGAACCGTCGTTCGGCTCCCAACAAAGCGATAGACCGGTGCCATTTCTGTATCTCCAGAATCGGCATGCCACAATTCAGGCGCCTTTCCGTTCACCCGGAACGTGCAATCGACGCTTGTCGGTTGGTAGTTTTGATTGGAAACGAAGTAGACATCCGCGTCTCCGATGTGGCGATGGATGGAAACCAGTTTCGCGCGTCCACTCAATCCGTGGAACTCAAAATCAGGAAGTATCTTGAGCTCAGCAAACACGTCCTCCATTGGCCGACCATAAATGGTGCGGCCTTTTCCAAAAGCGTGTTCTTTGACCTGCTTCCCATCGACCGATCCCCAAACCTCATCACCGATCTGTCGAACCGCAGCGTCGCCTTGCGAATAATCGTTAAGACTCGGCGATTGCGTTGGTTTTGGACCGACGACGGTCGCGCCTTGATCGACCAACTTCTTGATTCTTGCGGCCACCGAAGGAGTCATGAAAACAGATTCGGGAAGTACAAGTACTCGATAGCTCATCCCGCTTGGAAGCTCCAGCTTCCCATCGCGAACAGCGATCCGATTGAGAATGGTCGTATCGCAGCTATCGTAATCGTGCCCCGCAGGCGGCTTAGGATTACGATTCGGGCCGTACACCCAATCAACCGGAGAATTCTCGCCCGTGTAATACAGGGTATCTGCGACAAAGGTGCCCTGCTGTAAGAGGTACTGGCAGCGAGCGATGTACTTCATCCAAGTCGCCGCTTCGGTCCACCAAGTTTGTGTTCGCTCGAGATGCGTCCCCCATGGGCCCATCGTCATTCCCGGCCTGAGATCGAGCCAAGGCTGCGCCGCATATCGGTGGAAAATGTAGCGGTTGATTCCATTGCAGAAGACCTGATCGCCGAGCGCCTTAATCGCATAAGGCTCCTCAAGGAATTTCCCGCGCACGTCGTCGGCAGTGAACGACTCGGCACCGATCACCGGGCGGCCATATATATGTCCCACTGAGGCCGCACATCGGGTCGTGTCCATCGCGCCGCCGCCGATCCAAAACTCACCCATTGGGATGTCGGCCTTTCCACCTGAAGTGAGGCTGTCGAATCCGCCGTTGCCGTACGGCTCCGTCGAGAACTTCATGCCTGCTTTGTGGCAAAGCTCGCCGAAATACCCAAAATAGTTCTCCGCATAAAGATCGGCAATCGTCCTGCGCAAGTCCCAAAGGAATCGTTCACTCTTTTCTCGACTTTCGACCGGAAAGCCGGCTATGACGGGCAGCCATGGCTCCATATCGTATCCACGTCGATTCTTGAATTCGAACAGCATCTTCGGGGTCCAGTTCTGGCTCCCGACTTCATAGCTGTCGATCAAGGAGTTGTTGAGCACCTTCCCTGCGAGCGGGCCGCACTGCTCGATCACCTTCGCCATCATGCCAGCCCAGTGGGCGTCGAGCGCCGAACGGCTCAGCTTGTCAACTTCCAGGCCATCGCCTTCAGGCGGCGCGGGGTGGTTGTCCTTGCCAGTCGGGACATGGCCAATCCGCAAAATCGTCCAATCACCCGCTGGAACATCCCAGTCGAGTTTGCCATCTGCATCCGGTCTGAGTTTCACGAAGTCTGCCGCAGGTATTGGATCGCCTCCGGGGCCTTCGGTCGTGTCGACCTGAAGCCCATCTTCGCGAACGACGCCCGTTTTGCCCAGGAAGTGGTCCCACTTTTTGCTGTCCTTGGGCGTTGGAAAGGCAAACGCCACGATGTCTTTGTGGTAGTCCACCTTCGCATAGACCTGTGGCGCTTTGATTGGGGGGAGTTCTTGCGAGAAGTGCGAGGGGCCGTGAACGTCCACTGTCGACCAGGCGACCACCTGCATCGCGTTTTCCGGCGTAATCCATGGCCCGCCGCTGCTCGACCACCCGGCGCAGTTGTGAATGCAGAGTTCGAGTCCGAGCCTATTCGCCTGCTCAACGGCATAGGCGGTCATGTCCCGCCAGTTTTGGCTGTTGTAGTCGACTGGGCCATGCGGGATTCCTTGGTCAACCGTGAACATCTGAGCCCCTCCGATCCCGACCTCTTTCATCGCCTCGAGGTCGGCCTTAAGACCTTCCTTGGTCACGTTGCCGTTCATCCAATGCCACCAGGTATGCGGCTTGGCCGAGCCAGGTGGATTGCGGAAGGCTTCGGCGAGAGCGTCCTTCGGCGGAGTCGATTGAATGATGGCGATCGCTAGAGACAAGAGCATAATGTGAACCAGAGCGAAGACGTATCTTACGGCGCGCAAGGCCCGTCGCAATTAGCTATTCCAATTCGAGATGCCCCATGTTGATCCCTCTTTTGATTGCAGGCTTAGGACAAGCGCAGATTCGGACGCAGGAGCTCGCTGAATGGGAACGCCTGAAATATGGGATGTTCATCCACTACGGGATGAGCACTTTCGACCAGTCAGAAATCAACGACGGCAAGTCTTCGCCGTACGTATATGCCCCGACGAAGCTGGACGTTCGGCAATGGGTCCACGTCGCCAAGCTGGCCGGTATGAAATATGCCGTGTTGACGGCCAAGCACACAGCGGGCTTCTGCCTGTGGCCCAGCGGCGACTACGACGTCACGCTCAGCCCTGTCAAGACCGACGTCGTCGCAGAATTCATGAAGGCATGCAAGGCGGAGGCTGTGAAGCCGGGAATCTACTACTGCATTCTGGACGGGCACAACGAAGGCGGCGTCAAGTGGGACGCTCCGGTTGGGCCGCAGTACTTTGCGCTCATCAAGAAGCACCTGACCCAACTGCATACACGATATCCCGGAATCTACGAGCAGTGGATCGATGTTCCAGCGAAGCTGACTCCCGAACAACGGCGTGAGATTTACGACCTCGTCAGACGACTGGACCCACAGTGCCTGGTGCTAATGAACGTGAGCAACTGGTCGAAGCCTGGAACAACTATGCCGGCCGGCGCATGGCCCACCGACCTTGCCGTCGGCGAGCGGAATGCGCCACCCGAGGGACACAACCCGCACATGACGGTTGACGGGAATCCGTATTACATTCCGCTCGAGGTCTGCGACACCCTCGCAGAAAATTGGTTTTGGGTGAAAGGTGATTCCGTTCGGGGACTTCGAAGGCTGAAGAAGCTCTGGCAGAACACGGTCGGCCGAGGGTCGAATCTGCTGCTCGACGTGCCGCCGGATATGACCGGGCGAATACCAGAGCCCTCGATTAGACGGCTCATGGAGCTCAAGCATGCCATCGACCATCCTTCGGAAATGACGATTCCGTCCTCACTCACCTTGGGAGGTACCGCAACGGCGTCGAACGTTTATCACCGCGATCCGACCTGGGCAGCGAATGGTGCGATCGACGACAATGATGGAACCCGATGGGCCTGCGACGATGACGTCCGGTCGGCTTGGCTCCAGGTTGATCTCGGCGCGGAGAAGACGTTCGATGAGGCCTTCATTTCCGAGGCCTATCCGAATCGAGTTCACGAGTTTGAATTACAGGCCATGGTGGCTGGTAAGTGGATGACATTCTATCGAGGAACGACCATTGGGGTGGAACTCGCACTCCATTTCCGGCCGGTAAAAGCCCGGATTGTGAGACTGAAGGTCGAGAAATCCACAATCGGACCCTCGATTTGGGAGTTCCAACTCTACGCGCCCAAGGCGAAGATATACCGGTGATCTTTGGGGCACACCGCTTAGTGTGGCTGCCCGACTAGGGCTTGAACCTAGAACCTCCTGATCCAGAGTCAGGCGCTCTGCCAATTGAGCTATCGGGCAGTGGAAGCGTTATTGTACCAGCGAGACATCACCGATATTTGGCGATCCAGTCCTCGATCACGTTCCAATATCTGGCTGTGACGGGAGTTCCCATTGGCCTCTCAACAAGTTTCTTCAGGTCCAACGTATGAGTCTGGCCCTCTCGCAAAAGCCCGAGGAGGACCTCCGGCTCCGCCCTGATGATTCGCAATGCGCCGTGCTCACCGATGAGGCTATTCCCGCTGGTAGATGGTCGCCGCAGGAAAATACCGAATCGTTTGTGCCCCTCCAACGATTCGGCAGCGAATGGGCCACAGTCGGCCAATTTGCAGAGCCGGTTCCAGGAGAGTGCTGCCACCGCAACCGGTTTGCCAAAGTGAGCGCTCAGAGCCTCTTCGGCGAGGATCGCCGCATCGACCGATGGGGTAGCCGATTCTACGCGTAGATTTCCGCTCTGCAAGTACGTGTCGATGGAATCGAATCCGCATCCGGAGAAGACGTCGATGAGCCCTTTCATGGTGATACGATGATGCGCTCCGACATTGATTCCCCGGATGAGAAGGGCGTGAGCCTGACCCATGAACTAAGAGCCCATGGCTTTTTCGATCTTTGCCCAACTGTCGCGAAGTGTTACGGTGCGGTTGAATACAAGTTTCTCTGCCGTCGAATCCTTATCGACGCAGAAGTATCCCTGCCGCTCGAATTGAAACTTCGTTCCTGGAGCCGCACCCGCGACGGAAGGCTCGATAAGAGCGGTTTGAACTATCAGCGAATTCGGATTCAGGTTCGAGGTGTAGTCCTGGCCCTCCCCGACTTCGTCTGGATCGGGTTTGGAGAATAGGTGGTCATAGAGACGAACTTCCGATTCGACCGCATGCTTCGAGGAAACCCAGTGCAAAGTCGCCTTGACTTTTCGCCCGTCCGGGGCGTCGCCACCTTTGGTCGCCGGATCGTACGTGCAACGAAGCTCCACGATTTCGCCGACCTCATCCTTAACAACTTCCGTACAAGTAATGAAATATCCATATCGTAAACGGACTTCCTTGCCGGGCGATAATCGATAGAATTTCGGAGGTGGGTCTTCTCGAAAGTCGTCTCTCTCAATATACAGTTCTCGCGAAAACGGAACCCGCCGCGTTCCAGCAGAAGGATCTTCTGGATTATTTATCGCGTCGACGAATTCCTCCTGACCTTCTGGATAATTCGAAATCACAACCTTGAGTGGGTTCAGCACCGCCATCACTCGCAGCGAGCGCTTATTCAGATCTTCGCGGACACAGTCCTCCAGCGCGTGCATCTCGATCGTGCTGTCGCTTTTGGCTCCGACCCCCACCCGGTCGCAGAAAGCCTTGATAGCTTCCGGTGTATAGCCCCGTCGCCGCATCCCTGCCAGCGTGGGAAGCCGAGGGTCGTCGTAGCCCTCTACGTGCTTTCCATTCACAAGCTCGATAAAACGCCGTTTGCTCATGACGGTATAGGTCAAATTTAACCGTGCGAATTCGATTTGACGCGGATGATAGATGCCCAATTCGTCTAGAAACCAGTCATAAAGCGGTCGGTGTA
>JAYROD010000237.1:0-5120 GCA_041911835.1 Fimbriimonadaceae bacterium
GATCCACTTCGAGTCAGGTGAGAAATCAAACGCCAAGTTATCCCATCCCACCCCGTTGGCGAATACTTCTGCGGTGTTGGTAGCGAGATCGATCAACCGCGCACGATTCTCGCTGTCCGTTAACACAATGTGCTTGCCATCCGGCGACCACCTGATTCGTCGGAGCTGTCGATTGCCGTCGGTTGTTATCTGCTTTGAATTGCTGCCGTCTGCGTCCGCGATGTAAAGTTGCTGCTCTCTCGTTTGATCGGAGAAGTACGCTATTCTCTTGCCATCTGGGGAGAATGTCGGCTGTCGGAACCGCACTCCATCCTTTGCCAAGACAACTCGCGCATCACCTTCTTGAGCTGGAATAGAAAGTATCTGACCTCTAGATTCGACCAGAACGCGCTTTCCAGTAGGGCCCAAATTGACTGCCAACACATTGGCGTCCGGAGGGGCCAGGTACGGCATGGTATGCATGAGGTCGGAGCTCAGCTCAAATTCAACGGGTTTGGAGGCGCCTGACGCGAGATCCGTCACCTGAAGACCAAGACCCTTCTCGTAAATCAACTGCTTGCCATCCGTCCCCACGTTTCGAATTTCCATGTTCGAGGGTCCGTAAAGCCTCTTCAGCCCGGAGCCGTCGGCATTGACGACGTTGAGACTGAATTGTGCGCCATCGTCCGTCGAGAAGCAGATTCCACGTTCCGTCCAAACCGGGTACTCGGCTGAAAGCTTGGACTCATAGATCTTCTTGAAACTCTTGTCGACAAGTCCGCCAATCCACAAATCGTTCTTGCGGCCGCCTTCATATCGAAACCAAGCCGCGCTTGCACGGTTAAATCGATTGAACACGAAGTGGTTTGAATCGGGGCCGAAGCTCAGGTTCTGAGCAAATTCCAGCGGGAGCTTCTCAGCATATCCGCCTCCAACGGGGACAGAGTACATTGCATAACTCGCTGGGATGCTGCGCGCACGGAAGATTAGGCGCTTCCCATCGGGAGTCCAATCCATCATCTCGGCGTAGTCGTTGTGGAAGGTAACTCGCTGCGGTTCACCACCCGTGACCGGAATGACGTAGACGTCGCGGATGCCATCATAGTCGGCGGTGTAGGCGATACGGCTGCCGTCGGGCGAAAAGTGCGCTGCATATTCCCTGCCAGGTGCGCGGGTCAACCTGACCGCTTCTTTTGTCTTGAGCGATCCAACCCAAATATCGCCTTCGCAAGTGAATGCGACCTTATCTCCACAAATGTCGGGCTCTCGAAGAAAGGCCGGACCTTGAGATGTAGAAGTCGACGCCGAAAAGGCAAGCAGCGCTGCGAGCATAGTGTCCAATACGCCGCTCAAAACTCAAACTCCTCCAGAAGTGAAGGATAGACCTAGGGATGGCGCGGCTGAGAGGATTCGAACCTCCGACTTCTTCCTCCGGAGGGAAGCGCTCTATCCACTGAGCTACAGCCGCGTCCGGTTCATTGTAGCAAACCCTTTTACGCCGGCATCATCTCGCGGACAAGAGGAGAATCGACGAGGCTCTTTCCCTGGCTAATGAAATAGTCGAACTCTTCAGGGAACACTTTGATGGCCCCGGCGACCGGCCAGGCAGCCGCATCACCCAGTCCACAGAACGATCTCCCGTCGATTTGCGAACAGATGTCCATCAGCAGCTCTTTATCGCCCGGCTGTCCATTGCCGAGAACTATTCGGTGCAGAATCTGCTCGAGCCAACGAGTACCCTCGCGGCAAGGGGTGCATTTCCCGCAGCTTTCCCTTGCATAGAAAAGCGATGTGCGCCAGATGAACTCCACGATGCAAGTGTGCTCGTTGAGGAACATGCATCCGCCGGAGCCGACCATAGATCCAACTTCGCCCATCTCTTCGTATCCGATCACGGCCTGCATCGTCTTCTCTGCATTGAGAATTGGGACAGAGCTGCCTCCCGGCACGCAAGCCTTGAGGGCGCCGCCCTTCATGCCTCCGGCGAGCTCCAAGAGTTCTGCCAGCGTCGTACCGAACTCGATCTCATAGTTGCCGGGCCTATTGACATGGCCAGAAACGGAGAAGATTTTGGTGCCTCTCGAGTTCTTTGTCGATGCGCCAAGAGTCGCGTACCACTCGCCCCCTCGATCAACGATCGAGGGGACGCACGAATAGGTCTCCACGTTGTTGATGACAGTCGGACAATCCCATAGCCCAGCGATGGTTGGAAGCGGCGCATGAGGGAATTTGAGCCTCGGCATGCCACGCTCACCCATAAGGGAGCTCATTAATGCGGATTCTTCTCCGCACTCGTACGAGCCGGCGCCCATGTGGATGTAGAGATCGAAGTCGAACCCAGATCCGAGAATGTTTTTGCCGAGGAGTCCAGCTTTGTAGGCTTCATCGATGGCCCTGCGAAGAGCCTTACCAGCATCCACGAATTCGCCGCGAATATAGATATATCCGACATTGCCTTGCGTAGCATAGCCCCCAATCGTCATCCCTTCGATGAGGAGGAACGGACATCGCTCCATGAGTTCCTTGTCTTTGAACGTTCCCGGCTCGCCCTCATCGGCGTTGCACAAGATGTAATGCGGCTTGGTCTTCTCTTTTGGGATGCCGTTCCACTTAATCCACGTCGGGAATCCAGCTCCTCCCCTGCCTCGGAGCCCGGAAGCTTTGACCTGGTCGATGACCGCTTGCCGATCCGATTTGTGCGCCTTCTCAAGCGCTCGATATCCTCCTGTCTTTCGATAGCCGTCCAGAGTCTGGAAAGCGGGATCGTGCGCGAATTCGAGCAGGAGTTTGAGTTCAGCCATGGCGTCGATACTATTCTACTTAACTGCAAGCAAAAAGGCCCCGTCGCCAAAATCTGCGACGGGGCCTACTTACGCAGCTTGATCGATTATTTCTTGCCTGGGGCCAGCGACGGCTCGCCGAGACCACCTCGATTCGCAGCGCCCGGTTGTTCGACGGGCTTTTGCGGCTCAGGAGGGTTCGCACCGCTGTCGTCTGACTTGCTGCACCCGGCCGCAATCATTACGGCGAGCGAAGCAAGCGGCATCAAAACAAGAAAATTGGAGAGCTTCTTCATATTATTGAAGGTCCCAAATGTACTTCGAGAAGTCCGTGACGAGTTCAGCCGAAGGCGCAAGGGTCTTCGTCCAGTTCGTACCGGCTGCAAGGCCGCCGGAGGACTGCTTCTTAGCATGGCCATCGAGGAAGCCTGTGACGGTCTGGTTGGCGCATCGGATCGAGACGCCGCCCGTATATCGGCCAGCTGCCTCGGTCATGTTCGCTCCCCAGAAGCCAGGACCCCAGTAGAAACTGTTGCCCCATCCATCCCAGCCGAGAGGTCGGCCGGTTCCGTAGTCAAAGAGCCAGCCGGGAGCATCCATGTAGCCGCTGGTCACCCAGAGGACCGTCGAACCATAGCCGCCGCCAAAGTAGGCGGGGTTGGTTTCAACGCGCCAAGCCACGGTGCTCGTGAACATGACCGTGTCAGCCGGCTGAGCTGCTGCCGTCATCGAGACTGGCGACCACTTATAGGTAGTGGCGCTCGTCGTCGGTGCATAAGGCGACAGATAGTAGGAGTTGTACGAATACTGCGGCATCAACTGAATGCTGTAGTTTCGTCCAAGGCTCGCATAGGGGTTGAAGCCCGGTCCAGCAGGATCAACCAGGATCTCGCTGTTCTTCATGTAGGGCTGAATGGTGGTCGACCAGACGCTCAGGTAGTTTGTACCGTAGCCGCCGATGGCGATGAGCTGGTCGGGCCCCCAAGTCTGTGCAAGTATCGCCGTGTCATCGTAGTCCGCGCTGTAGATCATCGCGGCGGTGAGGGTCTGCTTGCAGTTGCTCAAGCTAGCGGATGCCTTGGCGGCAGCTTTTGCCTGGGCAAACACGGGGAAGAGGATCGCCGCCAAGATGGCGATGATCGCGATTACAACCAAGAGTTCAATGAGCGTAAATGCCTTACGCATGGTTATGATTGCCTCCTGTGAGGATTGATGTACATTGTCTACTGTACAACAATTTCGACGCACGATGGTGGGCTTTTGGATTCGTCCTAGGCCCCCTTATCGTGGGACTTTCTTGACTTTCTCGATGTTCCCACAGAATTCGGGCCAGACAAGAGAAAGAGTCCCCGTATTTCTCCGAGGAGAAATACGGGGACTACATTGATCTGATCTACTTGGCGTTCGTGCCAGCGTTCGGATTGAGCTTGGGCTCACCCAACATGCCCGGCTTAGATTGGCTGGGCAATTGAGTGGTCTCGGGGGCCTTGGGGGCCGGTCCCGCTGACTCCTCGCTGCTGCTGCCGCATCCGCTCACGACGAGCGAGGCGCCAGCCACCGCCATTACACAGAGGAAGATCAGAGCCTTCTTCATTACTGCAGGTCCCACATATACTTGGACAGGTCGTTGACGACGATCGCCGTGTTGGCAGTCGTTCGCGACCAGTTCGAGCCCTGAGCGAGGTAACCGGCAGCCTGCTTCTTAGCATGGCCATCCAAGAAGCCCGTGACGATCTGGCCGGCTGCGCGCTGAGACACGCCACCCGTCAGTCTTCCAGCGGCTTCGGTGATAACCGGAGCGCCCCAGAATCCTTCCGTCCAGTAGAAGTTCACGCCCCAACCTTGGAGGTTAAGAGCCTGCGATGCGTAGATGGAGTAGCCCGCTGGCGGGTCCATCGTGCCGGCAGTCGTCCAATCGTAGTCTCCGGTGTAGCTTGCGCCGAAGTAAGCGGCGTTGGTCTCAACGCGCCACGCGATGGTCGAAGTGAACATAACCGTATCGGCCGGAGCAGCAGCAGCGGTCATCGAGACCGGAGCCGTCGGGGTCAGATACTTGTGGGGGGACAGAGCCGTATCGTTATACGCGTACTGCGGGATCAGCTGGATCGAAACATTGCGACCAAGGCTGGCATACGGGTTGAAGCCAGGACCGGCCGGATCCACGAGGATTTCCGAGTTCTTCATATAGGGCTGGATGAGGGTCGCCCAAGTGCTCATGCACTTGGTGGCCGGCCAACCGCCGATGCAGACGAGTCCCTGAGACGAGAACGACTGTACGAGGATCGCCGTGTCGTCATAGTCTGCGCTGTAAATCATTGCAGCCGTAAGGGTCTGCTTACAATTGCTGAGGCTCGCAGCAGC
>JAYROD010000238.1:0-2277 GCA_041911835.1 Fimbriimonadaceae bacterium
AAACGACTCCTCTTGAGAACCTTTGGGTCACTGGAAGGAATTCGGAGGGCGCAGGTCGAGGAGATCGCCGCGGTCCCAACGCTCACCAAAAGGTTAGCGGAACAGATTCGGGATTACCTTCAAGAAGCCTAGAACAAAGTTGGCTGGCCCTTGGTGATCTGCTGACGGATGTCTTCTTGGGACTCGATCTCATCTTTTGGATTGATGTGAAGCATGCTGACCCCCTGGTCGTCGAGGACCTCGCCGAGCAGGGTTCCACGGTGACATTCGGCCGCCTTCCCGCAGCCGCATAGCAGACAGATGACCTTTTCACGATCGCCCGAAGCGGTGACCAGCCGATCGATGCCGACCTGAAAGTCACGCTCGGAGCGGAGCTTTTCCGGATCCGGCCGCCCTTCGGTAAGCAGGTGAGGACTTGTGGGCTTTCCCCCAATGCGATGACCCATGAAGATATATCGGATCCCCGCTTCCAGCAGGCGATCGCCAAACTGCTGCCCGCGAAAATCCGCTTGATAGCGGGAGTAGGGATTCGTGCGCACATCGACGACATGCGTAATGCCGAATTTCCTCAGGCGGGCGACGAGGTCGGGAAAGTCTTTGCTTCCGTACCCGATTGTGTAGAGCCGTCGATCTATCGTTCGCCTCTCAAGATTTTCTGCCAGATCGCGTCGATCGCCTTTTGAAGTTCGGGCGAAGCTTCTCTGCGCTTCTCGTCGAGATAGGGCTTGATGATCGGACCCATGACAAGCAAGTCACGCTCGGCCATCCTTCGAACGGTAGGGTTGGGATCGAGCAGCAACAGCGCTTGGCATACGGGGCGCACTCCGGCCTGAATAGTGCGCTTCTCCGTAATGTCCTTGACGTCGAACTCCCGATTGCGATTGGGCCAAAAGTTTACATTTGCGACCAGCTCGCCAGAATCGCCGCCTTTCGGATCGACGGTCGCCTTTCCGATGGCCACAAAACCCACGGTGCCGGAGTGGACTCGAATCTGATCGATCGGTATTTTGAAGACAAAAAACCCGTCCTGGGAGAACTCGACCGACAAGGTAAGCCACGCGGCGGTGGCCATCGGGATTTGCTGTCGAACGAGCGAACCGATTTGTTGGCCATAGAACGGCGCCAGCTTTTTTGGATCGGTGAACAGTTGCACGGCTCCGGTCGACGTGACAGCGAGAATATTCCGCGGTTTGAAAGGTGCGGAGGGGACGAATGCCATCGGCCATTCGCGGTAATGCAATGCATAGAACGCGCATTTAGGGGCCAGCTCGATGAGGGACTGTCCGGCGATCAACTGTGGCTCGGCGCCAGGGGATGCCTTCTTCTGTTTTAGCCAGGCGGTCGCCTTATCCATCGGGTTCATGCCCCAGCTTAGCCTCAGGATCGCACCTCCGATGGCCTGCTGCTGGGCATCGCTTGCTTTTGCCATCGCGATCTTAATGTTGGGCAATTGCGCTTTGCCGAGCTTCACCAACGCATTCTCAGCGGTTCGGACGGACTGTGAATCGCCCGGCTTGACTCCCTTGAGGATTTCGAGAATCGCTGAGGGTTGGGCGTAGCCGACGAGAGCCGCAGCAAGGAGGCAAACAATCAGTGCGATCTTCATGGTCTCAACATATTCGACGAGGGAAGAGCCAAAGTCGGCACAATCGGACCCATCCGGCTCCGTGCCAAACTACCCATCATGCTCCTCGCCGGACTTCTCGTCGTCGCAATGCAGGCCAATCAGCCGTCTCCTTCGAAGGACACCTGCCTTGTCTTCATCAGCACCAATCTCGCCAAGGGGAACGACAACTACTTCACCTACTATCAGTTCTCCAATGAGCGGGTGAAGGTGTTGCCTGGGGACATGCTTAGCTATGACCTGTACCTGGACTCCAAAAACCCGGTGGCAAAGGGGAGCGTCGATATAGAGTTCACCGACGGTGGCGATCCACTTCGGGATCTGCACATCAAGGACCAATATGGGATCGACGCTCACGGCGATGGGCTGCAGCCAAAGGCGAGCGGTGCGTGGATTACGAGGCTGATTCCGTTGGAATTGGCCCAAGGCAGGGTCACATCGCAGTGGAACTTGGCTTTCGAGGGTGATCAGCCGGGCAAATATGTCGAGTTCGTCGACAACGTTAAGATCATCCACAGGGACGGGAAAGAGACTTCGATTTACAAAGATGGTCCAGCGCCGGCCAAAGAGCTTGGGACGGCAAACGGCTATACCAAACAGCCCTATTGCCTGTATGTGGATCGCGATCAGGTCGCCCCGAATGCCGATCTCAG
>JAYROD010000239.1:0-1942 GCA_041911835.1 Fimbriimonadaceae bacterium
CGAACCTCGATACGATGCTCGCCAAATTCAGCAAAGAGCATTGGCATGACGAAGATGAGATTCGTTTCATCGTGGAGGGCAACGGAGTCTTCCACATCCGCCCCAAAGAGGGAGACGTCGTAGCGCTGTATGTCGAAAAGGGCGACCTGGCGCGCGTTCCGGCAGGCACCTGGCACTGGTTCGACCTCCGCAAAGATAAGCGCATCCGAGCCATACGGCTTTTCCAAGATCCAAGCGGCTGGACGCCCCACTACACGGGAAGTGGAGTCGACGAAGGCTATATGCCGGTCTGCTTTGGCCTGGAGTTTATCCCCGCGCAGCTCGCGAAGCTCTAAGCGATGGCCCATCGCGCATATCTGCTCGACATCGAGGGCACGACCACGCCGATCGACTTCGTCACGCGCAAGCTTTTCCCCTTTGCGAGGGCACGGCTTGCGCAGTTCGTACGGCAGAACCTCGACGATCCGTGTCTCATCGCGGATGCCTCCCAGCTAGCCCGGGAATACGAGGCTGACGGCTCGCCGGTCGTGTGGCCCGACTTTCCATCGCCTACTGGAATGGCGGCCTACTTGGAATGGCTTATGGACCAAGACAGGAAGTCCACTGGACTCAAATCGATCCAAGGGCGCGTCTGGGAAGAGGGCTACGCATCCGGCGAACTCAAAGGCGAACTGTATCCGGACGTCGAGCCCGCGATGAGGCGCTGGAAGACCGAGGGCGCCAAGATCGCGATTTTTTCCTCGGGCAGCGTATTGGCTCAGGAGCTGCTTTTCAAGTCTTCGGTGAATGGCGACCTCACGCCGTTGATCGACCGCTACTTCGATACGACTACCGGCCCGAAGAGACAGTCAGGGAGCTACGTTGCCATCGCAGAGAATTTGGGCTGCTCCCCTCGGGATGTGCTCTTTCTCAGCGACGTAATCGAGGAAATCGTGGCGGCAAGGGCTGCCGGGATGAGCGCGATCGTCATTGACAGGAAGTCCACGGTTCAAAATCCACCCCACACGATCTGTTCGTTCGACGGCATTTCCTAGCGGCGAACGGTTACCCCGCAAACTTGCCGGCCCTGCGCGAATCCGAACGGCGGTAATCTGCCGAAACCATGTCCAAGCTTCGCCGAGTCCTCGCGCTTCTCGCCCTTGTCACCGGATCGGTACTTGCTGCATCAGCGGCGCCTCCCCAGTACCAGATCATCGACATCGGAGTGGTCCAAGGCACCGACTTCGCCTCGCAAGGATTCGGCATCTCTCCTGGCGGAGTGGCAACAGGAAGATCTGTCTGGAGCAGCGGCGGAGCTTATGCATTCTCTTGGACTCAAGGCGGCGGCATAGTCGGACTGCCCAATTTGGCCTCGCCGGTCCGCAACTACTCGGTAGGCAATGCCGCCAACGACAGCGGGATGATCGTCGGCACGGGTTCGACGACACTCAGCGGCAGCAGCCCGCTGCCCCTTAAATGGCAGGGTGGAGTCGTTTCGCAGCTTGCGCTTCCAACCGGGCAGACGCTGGGACGCGCCTTCGGACTCAACAACCTGGGGACGGCCGTCGGGTCGGTCAATTCCGGCAGCAATGAGGTCGGCGTCATTTATTCCGGCAGCTCGGCGTCCATCATCTCCACGACAACCTCCAACGGCAGCTTCTTTCGGACTGCATACGGCATCAATAACGCCGGGCTGGTCTGCGGATTCGGCATTGATCCGACGAATGCGGCCGTGAACGTGGGCATCCTCTATGATTCGGCCAGCAACACGACATTCACCGTAGGTGCGCTGAACGGCTTCAACGGCGCCATCGCCTTCGGCATCAGCAACGGCGGCCATGTTGTGGGCTCCAGCATGCTCAACCAAGGCTCGGGCTTGCCGTTTATCTGGACCCAGGGCGGCGGCATCCAGGCGATCCCTCTCGCAACCGGAACGTCGCAAGGGAGCGCACGTGGAGTGAAC
>JAYROD010000240.1:0-5464 GCA_041911835.1 Fimbriimonadaceae bacterium
CTCGATGCAATCGAAGCGCTTGTGTTTGGCGGATTCGTCGCGCTTACACTCATCTTGGCCCTCGGGCTCTTCTCCTACCGAGGCGGATTCAAACCGGCGGATGTCGACGTCTTGTTTCCCACTCCGATCAGCCCCAAGAAGGTCATGCTGTTTCGTCTGGGGCGCGACTATCTTTTGACCCTTATCGTGCCGCTATTCCTCGCCCTGTTCGCCTATCGACCCATGAGCACCGGGTGGACCGCGCTGTTTCGGAATTTTCCGCACCCCGAGTACGCTGGGTTGATCACGCGGACGATCGTGGTGGCGTGGCTCTTGACGTCCTTGGCCTGGGTCGCCATGGGCTATGCGGCATCGCTGTACTTTGGAAGGCCGGAGCCACGGTACGACCGTCGTCGGCATATCGCTTACGCCGTATTTGGCGCGCTCATGATCTCGGTACCTGGGGTAGTCATCTGGCAAGCGTTCCACTCAAACGGCGTCGCCGACCTCATTCATTTAGCGCAAAGCGGGTGGCTCAGGGGATTCTTCTTTTTGGCGACAGGCGCAACGGACCTCGCCATGTCTCCGCTCCAGGGTAGTTGGCAAGCCGCCGCGATCGGCGCGTTCGTTTTGCTTGGGACGATCGTGATCTCGATTCTCGCCGCGCTGTCCCAGTCGAGATGGCTCTATGAGCAGTCGACGATGAAAACCACCGATGCCGCCCGGGCCAGACAGCTGCAGATGCGTGGAGACATGTACGGGATGTTGGCTGAGCGGGCACGCGCGGGTCAGATTAAAGCTGGCAAACGAGGATGGTTCCACAAGCTCAGAGTGCAGGGTCCCCGTGCGCTCCTTTGGAAGGAATTTTTGCTTCAACTCAGGACGAGCAAAGCCATTTTGCTCCTGTTCCCTTTTGTCACCGCTGCAATGGCGCTCATGCCCGTGCTGGCCTCCCGCCACCGAGATTCCCCGGTCATCGGATACACCTTCCTCGGCATGGTGCTGATGGGTGTCTTCATGCTCACCACAATCGTGTCTCAATCAGGATATGTGGAGCTGTTGAAGCGCGTGGATTTCCTAAAGCCGCTGCCGTTCAAGCCCAGCATGACGATGTTCGTGGAAGTTACGGCACGGACATTGCTCTCTGTTGCCCTGTGCCTTCCAGGACCGTTGCTCGTCATGATCGTCGCGCCCAGTCTGTGGCACTTCGGTTTGGCTGCACTCATCATGCTGCCTCCCACTGCCCTGCTCGTCAGCGCATATCTCGTCGTGATCCTGCTCCTTTTCCCCGATCTCGACGATCCGACGCAGCGGGGATTCCGTGGCCTCGTGATGATGCTGGGACTGATCGTACTCTTCGGGCCCTCCGTGGGCGTGTTTGCCGGGCTGAGCTTCCTAAAGGTCACACCTTTTCTTGCTGCGCTTCCTGTAGCGGCGATCAACATCGGACTGTCGATCTTCGCAGCGATCATGGCGGGCAACCTGTATACTAGCTTCAACCCAAGCGAATAAATCTGAATCGACGTAAGAACGGATATGTCCACCAAGACAGCACTCGACGCACCAAAACGGAAGTTCGCCATCCGGAGTTCGACCAAGATCGCCATCGGTTTCGGGCTTCTGGCGGCGGCGTTTTATTTCGGGAGAAACATGTGGGCTGCGTACAGCGTGGACCATTTGAATTTCCCTGAGCTTCAGCCGACAGGCGTGAACCTTGTTGCCGTGAATCCCGGCGCTGGTTACCGGATCATCGTTGCCAACCAGATCGCCCAACTCGTCGAAGGCGCTGCGGGGGAATTCGACGCGCCGACCGATTCCGGGACGCATGGCGACGACAGCGACTCCGGCGACACGGCTCCGAAGAGAATTCCTATTCGGGAGATGCTCCAATCGCTGCAGGGCAATGAGGATGCGCTTAGCCACTTCGTCAGCTCGATCAACGACTTAGGCGAATCGCGCCTTCCCCCGACGAGGATCATCTGGACTTCGGAGGATATCCAAAAGGCGCTGGACGGCGATCAGGAAATGGCGAAGAAGCTCGAAGATGACTTGAACGTCACGTTCGACGGCGAACCCCTCGAGCACTTGAGCAAGTCCGCCGTACTCGACGGGATCGTCATCTCGTGCCCCGTGCAGGTTCAAGTGCCGGTGGGCTCAGAGGTCAAAACCCTGACGGCGCATGTCTTGGAGCCCTATAAAAGCGTGCTGATGCGTTCAGTCGAAAAGAGACTTGAGAACAAATTCGACGTCACCGATTCCATGATGGCGGGCTACTATCGGGACGAAGTTCAGAAACTGATTGCCCAGCCAAAGCAAAAAGAGAACGTGCGTCAGAGTCTACTGGATCAAATATCGCCGAAGCGGCTGCAGAGATATGCGGCAGCTCCCGAGCGCATTCTGCGAAATGCCAAGATTCTCGTCAACGACAACCTCATCGAGGGGGCATCCTATTCGAAGGTAGAAACTCCGGATGGCAAGGCGCTCTATAACCTGGATATCCGACTCACCAATGATGGAAGACTCCGACTTTGGCAATACAGCCGACTGAAGCCCAATTTTCAGCTCTTGCTGATCGTTGACGGAATCGCGATCGCGGCGCCAAGGATCAATGGCGAGTTGGCTAGAGACGAAGTCACAATTACACAATTGCCTGACGAAGGGCTGGTGCAGGACGCTGTCGACCGGATGAACCAGAAGTCAGGCCAAGGAGTGAAGAACTGATGCCAAAGTCAATCGGGCTAGCGGTACTGGCCATGGCCGCCCTCAGCATTGTCGCATGCGGGAAGTCGGATCAGGCGGCGAGCAACGCCAAGCCGCCCCCGAAGATCCAGCCCGCTGTCGTCGCTCCGGGTCAGGAGATGTCGCTCTTTCCCGTGGCCGAGGGCAATCAATGGGTGTACGAGGTCAACACGAGCCTTCAGACCAACCAGGGGACGCGGACGAATACTCAGGAAGCCACGTTCCGCATCACGAAAGTGAGCCCCGAGGGGGACGGCAAACTGGCAACCATGGAAGTGGTGATCGACGGCAAGGTGAGCGAACGTTCCCAGTGGTCCGTCGATTCGAGCGGCATCTATCAAAACTCAGCGGGGAATCCGGTTGTGCCCTTCAAACCTCGCCAACTCATCGTTAAGTTTCCCATCGCAAACGAAGGAACGTTCTCCTGGACCGGCACCGGCCGTCGCAATGCCGGTTCGAACGGGCTGCAAACCGTGAATAGCAAGATCCTCGGCCCGCAGGAGGTCGACACACCGATGGGCCGACTGTCGGCTATCGCGGTAGAGAGCGAGTCCACATGGAAGGACGCCAAGAACACGTACTCTATGAAAGGAACTATCTGGTGGGCTCCTAACATCGGGATCGTCCGCTACGTTCAAGCTATCGGCGCCCCAGGAGCCATCAGCACAGTCGTCCTACGAATCAAAAGCAAGTCATTGAAGGGCTCATGATGAAGCGACTTTCCATCTGGGTTATCATCGCGGCGCTAATCGGCATATCGGGATGCGGGAAATCCAGCGCCGATGGGGAGTCGGCCGCCAAGCTCACGGAGTCCCAATCAAAGCCCGATCAGGCTGCCAAGGCCGCGCCCAAGACCCTCTCTGACCTGCCGGATTCGCTCAAAACCGATGCCTTTCACTATTACGGCCTTGCGAATACCACCCCGGTCAAGATGCATATCGTCCGTAAGGGCGCTGCAACGATGGAAGGCGATCAAACGATGGCGTTCAAGAGCCTCGAGGGTGACAAGGCGTCGTTCCTGACCACTCGGGGAGGAGCGCTGGCCGACCTTGGCTCAGAGGAAGTGTCGCTCGAGCCGGATGGAGTCTATGTTGTGAGTTCGTCAGTCGGCGACATTGGCGGCAAGTCATTGGAACTCCCCGCAGTGCTAAAACCCGGCACGACGTGGCACCGCGCCTCGCAAATCACTCGATCGAACGGATCCAAAGTGAAGTACGATGCGCAATTCAAGGTCGTCGGAATTCAGAAGATTACGACTCCAGCAGGCGACTTCGATGCACTCCTGATCACTTCCGACGGCCCTGCCGAAATCGATGGCGCCAAGATGCAAATGTCGGTTAAGAGCTGGTACGTGAAGGACCTCGGCCCGGTCAAAATATCGACCCAATTGACTCCCGCGAAGGGCCAGCCGCAATCCATGGTCATCGAAGCGATCAAATGACACGTCCTGATTTCATGGGAACCTTGGCCGCCGCGAACGCAGGTAAGGTTAGCGACGTTGAGAAGGATTGCGTGGTTTGGATTATGCGGACGAAAAGTTGGGGGTCCGGATCTTCTCTTGCCAGGCACTAACACCTCGTGAAAAGAACGATGATCGCATTACTCGCCTTCTTTGCGGCTGTGAGTTGTCAGGTCGGTCCCAACGGCAAATCGATTCAGAGCCCACAAGGAAGCGGCGAGCGGTTGGAATCGCGCGCTTCGGTCAAGCCGGACGCGCTTCCCTACGATCGCGCCGGGTTGATCCTTGCCGGCACTGTTCTGCCGGTCCAACTTAAGCGAACGGAAAACCAGGACACCGTCAACTTCCAGCTTGTCGCTCACGGCGAGGTCTTAGAGGAAGAGACCTACACATTTCACGACGGGGATTTCAATATCTCCAGCGCCGCAGGAGAGTCCTATCAACCGGCGATCATGCTGCTCAAATTCCCGATGTCGGTCGGAGACCACTGGGACTGGCAGGGAAAGATGGGGGCGGGCGAGATCATGCGGAACGCCACGGCTGCAGTGACTACTTCAGGAGAAACGATCAACCTACCCGGCGTCTCTGGACCGGCGATCAAAGTCAACGTTCGGCTTCAGATGGAGAGTGGTGGCCCGCAGCCCGCCGTCCGAGACTTGACGTTCTGGTTCATGAAGGGAAAAGGGATCGTCAAGAGGGAATTCGGCGCCAGCTCGACACGCCAGCCGGTCGCCGGCGACCGGTGATCCATGATCGACGTTTCGGGTCGCGGCGGTTCGTATCTCGACCGCGGACGAAAAAGCCCCTTTAAGGTTGACCTTTGGCTGCTCGTGTCGGCGATCGTGCTGCTGTTCGTCGGCGTAATGGCGATCTATAGCGAAGGGTATGGCAGGGTCGGCGGTGGTGTATTCCGTCAGCACATGATTCGGGTCGCCGTTGGGATCATTCCGTTTCTGGTTTTCTACAAGGTCGATCCGTCTTGGTGGCGGAAATTCGTGACTCCGCTGTACCTCATCAATATCGCCTTGCTGGTGCTGGTCCTTGTCAAAGGCTCATCGGCGGGCGGCGCGCAGCGATGGCTGCAGCTAGGTCCACTGGAGTTCCAACCAAGCGAGATGAGCAAACTCGTGGCAGTGCTGACTTTGAGCGCATTCTATGCCGATCGAATCCAAGATATTAAGAAGTTCAGCACGTTCTTCCTGTCGTGTTTGTATATACTGCCGACGCTGGTTCTCGTTTTCAAGCAGCCTCACCTCGGAGCCACGCTTGTCATAATCGTGGCATGGC
>JAYROD010000241.1:0-6223 GCA_041911835.1 Fimbriimonadaceae bacterium
AGGGCCTGGGCTCCATCGATCATGGTTTTGGCCCCTGCGTCATGGGCCATCCGTATCATTTCTCCAACCGGGTTGATCGTCCCTAGAGCATTGCAGACGTGCTTGACTCCCACCAACTTCACGGGCCCTTTCAGCAATTCAGCGTAGGCATCGAGATCGATCTCTCCAGAGTTGGTGATCGGAATCGGGATCACCTGGGCTCCCGTTTCGGCACACACCATCTGCCACGGAACGATGTTCGCGTGATGTTCCATGGTCGAGAGCAGCACAATGTCACCCTCGTTCAGGTTTGACCTGCCCCACGACTGTGCGACGAGGTTGATCGCCTCCGTACACCCTTTGGTGAAGAGAATCTCCTGCTCGTGTTTCGCGCCGATGAAGCGCTGGATTTTTCGGCGGCTCTCCTCGAAATCTTCGGTCGCGCGCTGCGAAAGGGTATGGACTCCACGGTGAACATTGGCGTTGTCATGCTCATAGAACCGCTCGACGGCTCTCAGGACTGCCCGAGGCTTTTGGGTCGTCGCTGCGCTGTCGAGGTAGGTCAGCGGATGGCCGTGGACCTCTTGGTCGAGCGCAGGAAATTCGGCACGCAATGATCGGGCATCTCCAATTGCCGTTCCTTGTTCGCTCGTCGTGAAGCTCATCTTCTTGAACCTAATTTCTCGAAAAGCTGCCGCTCAAGGTCTTTCCTGACCGCTTCGTTCGAGATCTTCTCAAGCACTTCGGCGGCGAACGCATAAACGAGCAGGGCCCTGGCTTCCGCCTCTGGGAGACCGCGGCTCCGCAGGTAGAACATCGCATCTTGCCGAAGCTGTCCGATTGTCGCGCCGTGCGTACACTTTACGTCGTCGGCAAAGATTTCGAGCTGCGGCTTCGAGTCGATCGTAGCGGTCGGCGAGAGCAAGAGCGTCTGATTGGTCTGCTTCGCGTCGGTCTTCTGAGCATCCTGGTGGACGAAGATCTTCCCGTTAAAGACGGCTGTGGTCTTGTCGTTCAGCACGTGCTTATAGACTTCGAAGCTGTCGCAATTCGGAAAAGCGTGGTCGAGACGCGTATGGTTGTCGCAATGTTGATCGCCATCCAGCACGACGACCCCATCCATTCGGCAATGAAGGTTCTCACCGTTCAAGAAGACGTTCAGGTCGTTACGAACCAAGTGCCCGCCGTAATTCACGTTGAACGTGAGGTAGGTGCTGTCGCGCTCCAATTTGGCTTGAGTGAGGGCTACATGGAAGCTCGCTCTGTTCTCCCGCTGAACTTTGACATGCTCGAGTTTGGCATTTGAGGCGACGAAGACCTCGGTAACGGTGTCGCTGAAGCCGACTGGAGCTCCTACGCTCGCATACTGCTCGATCACGAACGCTTCGCTGCCTTCCTCGGCGAGCAGAAGGACTCGGGGAAACGTCGCCGATTCGCCGGTTCCAGCGGTCACAAACAGCACATGGATGGGGGTTTCGACCTTCGTGTTGGGGGCAACCCGAATACAGATGCCGTCTTCGAAGGCAGCGGTATTGAGGGCTGCAAAAGTGAAATCGTCGAATTTTGCGAGGGCTCCGAGATGTGATGCCAGCCACTCCGGACGCTCTTCGGCCAGCACGGGAAAGGTGTGAATCTCTACCCCAGAAATTCCCCCAAGAGGCGATGAAAGATTCTCTGAGAAACGGCCGTTGACGAATACCAGCCTCAGCTGATCCGCGCCCCCAAAGAAGAATTCATCGATATCCGATGAATTCAAAACCAATTCCGGCGCCTGTGCGAAGGACTTCGAAGCCAGCTCCCGGAGGCTGGTGTACTTCCACTCTTCGTGCTTGATCGTTGGAATTCCCAACGCTTCATGAACAGCCAACGCGGCACGCCGCAGGTCCCGCAGCCAAGTGGGGCTCCACGAAGGAATCTCGACGGGGGAGGCGAGGAGACCGGGGGTACGTTCGACGAGTTCAGTGCCCATGCCGCTTACGCCTTCACTCCAAGCTCTTCCTCGAGCCAGCCATAGCCGTTGGCTTCAAGCTCATAGGCGAGCTCCTTGGTGCCCGATTTCACGATTCGGCCGTTCATGAGAATATGCACATAGTCCGGCACGATGTAATTGAGCAGCCTTTGATAGTGCGTCACGACGATGAAGCTACGATCCGGCGAGCGGAGCGCATTCACACCGTCCGCGTCCGTCTTGAGGGCGTCGATATCCAGCCCGGAGTCGGTCTCATCGAGAATCCCGAGCTTCGGTTCGAGCACGGCCATCTGGAAGATCTCGTTACGCTTCTTCTCGCCGCCTGAGAAGCCTTCGTTCACGGACCGGCTCAGCAGGGACGGATCGAGCTCCAAAAGCTTGATTTTCTCTTTGATGAAGCTGAGGAAGTCGATCGAGTCCATCTCCTTCTCGCCTCGGGCCTTTCGGACCGCATTGACCGCCGCACGCAGGAAATAGGTATTCGAAACGCCGGGGATTTCGACTGGATATTGAAAGGCGAGGAACAGTCCCTTCGCTGCGCGCTCGTCGGGGGCGAGTTCGAGCAGATCTTCTCCCTCGAAGTTCACGCTTCCTTCGGTGATTTCATACTCGTCGCGACCTGCGAGAACTTGGGCGAGCGTGCTCTTTCCAGAGCCGTTCGGTCCCATGATGGCGTGGGTTTCGCCAGGATTCACCGTGAGGTCGATGCCACGAAGGATTTGGTTGTCGTCGATTCGGGCGTGAAGGTTCTTGATCTCTAACATGGGGTTCTCAATTCGATTCTACGAAGACGAAGGCGGAATCTATACTATTTTAGCATGATTGGCTCCGTAGACGCCTTCTCGGTTGGGCTAAAACGAAACACATCCGCGCTTTGTGCGGTCAGAAGAAGAGTCAGAACCTAAGGAGGTCAATCATGAAACGACTTAATCAGGTCGTGACTCTTGGTTTAGCCCTGGCGGGTCTCACCGCGCCACTCCTGGCAACGGCGAAGCAGTTGAGCGTCGCCGCATTGGTCCGAAAGGACAACGTGAGCTTGGCAGACGCCGCTGCGGCGATCGCCATATCCCAAGCGCTTGGATTAGATGCTCAGGTCGTCATCACGACTGGGCGGCAGTACCGAACACCGATCTATGCTCTTGGGCCGGTCTATTACTTCTGCTCCGAATCCCATTTACCGTTCGATAGGGTTTGGGAGCTCAGAAAGCGGGGCCACGGATGGGGAGTCATTGCGAAAGAGCTTGGCATCCATCCCGGCGACTTCAATAAGATGAGGGTATCCGGCGACTTCGATCGATACTGTTGGTCGCAGATTCTCCAACGTCGATATGACTGGCGGGATAACGACTTCGACTACTACGCGAAGAAGGGAGTCACCGGACCCAGGCTGGTCACCAACGTCGTTCTTTCCAACGGCGACCGAAGAGAGTTTGAGTCCCGGCTTCACCTTCGGGGGCAGCCCGCTTCGATCCGCCAAAACGGCAACGGCAAAAAGCCAAAGAAAGGACGCGGCGGGGACGATACCGAAGGCCGAGGACAGGATCGTGAAATTCAAGGACACAGCCACGGGCATGGAGGCGATCACGGGCAGGGCCAAGGCAATGGGAACGGCCATGGGAGTGGCCACGGGCACGGGCACGGGCACGGCGGATAGCCCCGGAACGCTCTAACGGGAGGGTCCGATTAAGATTCGGTCAGCAGGCCGCGGATTGCAGAGGTCACTTGGGCTTCACCGTCTGCGCCCTGCCAACCCAATTCTCCTTCCCACTTGAAGCGCACACGACCGTGTTTGTCGACGACGAACACGGTCGGCCAGTAGTGCACACCCCAGTTCTTCCAGTTCGCCATTTGGCCGTCGATGAGCACAGGAAACGCAATCTCAAGCTCTTTGATCGCCTTGGCGACGTTGTCCGGGTCCTTTTCCGCCTCTAACTCTGGAGTGTGGATGCCGATAAACTGCACTCCCAGCTTCTCGAACTTCTTCTGCAGCCGAGCGTAGGCAGGCAGATTGTGCCGGCAGTTGACGCACTCAAAGGTCCAGAAATGCACGACCGTGACCTTTCCCAGACGGGATTGAAGCGTGATCGGCTTGCCGTCAGGAGTATTCAGCCATTGGCTCCCCACGAGTTCAGGGGCCCTTTGCGCTGCTTGCGAATGTCCACTGCCCCTCACAGCAAGAAACCCCAAGAAGGCCACAAAACACGAGCCGAGAGCGGCGAACTTCAAATTCATGCCTTTCTAAGCTCCCGGATCCCGTTTGGGTTCCATAAACGCGAAGACGGCACCGGCTAGCCGGTGCCGCCCCCAGACATCACTTACTTGTTGCCGAACTTCTTTGCCAACGCCTTCTCGAGCGTCGGAACGAGGCTCTCGCCACGAAGCTGGTCACCCGAAGCCACGATCTCGCCCGTATCTCCGTCGACCAGGAAGGCCGCAGGGATCGCCTGGATCACGTACTTTTGCGCGATCTCGGCGTTCCAGAATTTGCCATCGTAGATTTGCTGCCAAGTCATGCCTGCACCCTTGGTGAACTCCCTGACCTTATCGGCCATGTTCTCCTGATCGAGCGTCACGCCGCAGATTTCAAAGCCCTTGGGATGATATTTCTCGTAGGCCTTGACCAGTCCAGGAATCTCACCTCGGCACGGGCCGCACCAGGTCGCCCAGAAGTCGAGCATGACGAGCTTGCCTTTATAGGTGTTGGGGAAGCTGATCGCGTTGCCATCCATGTCCTTAGCAGAGAATCCTTCGATCTTCTTGCCGGAGCCCATATCGGGGGGCGGCAGAATCTCGGCGACCGTCTGGCTGGACTTTACGATTTCGAAGCTGGTTCCCGACGGGCTGACCTTCGAGATTTCGTAAGTCGTTCCGCCGATGTTGAATGGCTTTCGGATGTCGTACTGCTCGCCACGCCGGTCGAATTTGCCGTTTCCGTTGACGTCGATGAGGAAGTTGATGCCGGAACCCTGCTTGTCCGTGGGTTCCTTGCCTCGGAAGTCGCCGGAAGCTCCCATGTCGCTCAGCATTGCTTTATAAGTCTTTCCGCCAAGCTTGACCTCGCCTTGGGCGGCCCAATCGCTGTAATACAGCAGGACGTCCTTAAGTGCCGCTCGGGCGGTGTCGTTCTTGTCGAACTTGTACATCTGGATCGTCGGCTTCGCCGTCTCCGAGCCGATCTTCTCAATCAGAACGGCGCTGCCGGCGTTGCGCGTCAAGTCCTTACCGGCCTGATCCTTGTACGGGAACGGCTTCCAGGTGATCGTGGCGTCGTTGGTGAGGTCGCCGTCGCCATTGCTGTCGACAAACACCTGCGCCGGTTTTCCGGCCGGCTCGTCGACGATGACGATATAGGTCGACGGCCCTTCGGCCGGACCCAGCTTGATCTCGCCGTACATCGGCGCGACCAATCCGCCCGGCTCCTTCTTCAGGCCCGCAGGTTTCGTCGAACTGAGATTCAGCCGCTGGGGCATGTAGCCGCCCAGCATTTGGGTGGCGCCAGAATCCAATCGCCGGAAGGTGAAAGACTGAGCGCTGGCGGCGACTGTCGCGGCAGCCAAAGAAAGAAAAAGAACGCGTTTCATGAGATTTCGATAGCTCCTCTATTCCGATCACGTTACCCGAAGGGCCCAAAGTTCCTCGAGAAGCCGCAGATTGCCGTATCTTATTCTTGAGAAGACGACCGGAGTTCGGCACATGAAAACGATCTATTGGATTGGGCTTATAGCGGCGATCGGCCTCATCGGGTGCAGAAAGCGCTCCGACATCAGCGTCAAAACCGATGACGGCAGCATCGACATACACACTGACGAATCCGGTGGCGGACGCGCCACTTTCAATTCGAAGGACGGCAAGATCTCCTATTCTCAAGACCAGCAGGGCAATGGAACGATTTCGAGCATCGACTCCACCGGGCACGAGACCGATTACACCCTCAAGAGTGGCGCCGACAGCGAGGAGCTCGGCGTCCCGGCCTACCCAAACGCCACGCCGATGCCAGGCTCCAAGGGGACCTTGACCGTGCAGACTGCTGATGGAACCCGATCCTCCGTCACCTTGGTCTCTCCGGACGGCATCGAGCAAATCGCCGAGTTCTATCGACTGCAAATCGCTGGATCGAGCGTGCTGCGGAACGCCGGCGGCGCGATCGTCTCGGGTAAGAACGCACGGGGTGAGCCGATCGTCGTGATTATCAATCCTGTTCGCGGAGAGAACCGGATTTGGATGGCGGTAACACGGCGCTAGGGGCGCAAACGGACGCAGCGCAGGCCTTCGCCG
>JAYROD010000242.1:0-5082 GCA_041911835.1 Fimbriimonadaceae bacterium
CGTCGAGCAGGATGATGTCTGGGTCAGCAAGCATCGCTTGGGCGAGTTTGATGCGCTGTCGCATGCCCTTGCTGTATCCGGCAATCTTCCGATCACAACGATCGGACATCCCGACGATCTCGATGACTTCCTGGGTGCGCGCCTTTGCCTTCTCTGGATCGAATCCAGCCATCCGGGCCAGGAGCGTAACGAAATCCCGACCGGACATCTGCTCATAGAAGTTGTCGATCTCTGGACAGTAGCCGAGCTTTTTGTAGACCTCGGGATTGGCAAACGGGTCCATGCCTAAAACCCGGACGTCGCCGGTCGTCGGGCGAAGCTGCCCGGTGATGAGGCGCATCATGGTTGACTTGCCCGCGCCGTTTTGTCCCAGCAGGGCCGTGATCCCCGGTCCAATGGTACAGCTGACGTCGTTCAGGCCAATGACCTGTCCATACCACCGCGAGGCACCGTGCAGATCGATCAACTGACGACCTCCACGGCACGAATGCGTTTCCACGCGATCCAAAGACTCACCGCACAAATTGCAAAGAACGCGAAGAAGAAGATTGGACCATTTGGGGCTGGCGGTACTGTGATGCCACGCGCTCGCTGCTGAAAGAGGGGACTTCCGTTCGTTCCCAGGATCACCTTCGCCAACCCGATTTGGATGCCGTCAACCGAGCCGTAGAAGAGGTTGTTCACGATTGCGGGAGTCTCATGCCCTGACTGCAGCCGAATGACCTGCATGATCTTGGTGGCAAAGTTGCTGAGGAAGTAGAGACCAGCGTAGGTCGCACCGGCCATCCTGCCTTGATTGAAAAGCGAGCTGATCCCCAAAACGACGCTTGCATGGAAGATCGCAGGAATCGGAATGAGGCATAGGAGCTTGACAATCAGCCATGGGTCCTGGGAGAAGAACCCATAGTCTCGATAGCTCAGCAGGCAGTAACCATAGAAACCGAGCATTGGGACACCGACGACGAGCAGCAACGGGATGAATATGCCCACCCATTTTCCAATCAGGTAGTCCGTCTTCGTGCACGGCTTGCTGAGATAAACCAGCAGGGCGTTGGCCCGGTTATCGTTGGCGATGCTGCCGGCACCGATGAGCAGCGCCACAATGAAGAACATGAGCTGCCCGAACGAGAAGGCGTCGAGGAATTGGTCCTTCCAAACGATGTTGGCGAACAGGGCTGGAATTTGGCCAGGTTTCGGCGTCGGTCCAAGTTCACTCGCAAAATAAAAGAATATGGCGAGGACGGCATACCAGTAAGCGGAGAGTACCGACCAAACCCAGAACCCCTTCTTCTTGATGCACATTCGCATCGAAGTCTTGGCGATCACCCACCAGCGGAAACCAGGCGCCTCGAGCGGTCCGTCATAACCGCGATAGGAGAGATCGGCAATGGGTGAACTAGCCATGGACGACCTCCAAGAACGCTTCCTCGAGCGAGCGTTCCGCGATGTCGAAACCTCTTATCTGAGCGCCGGATTTTCTCGCAGCTTCAAAGACGAGCCGGGCGGCTTGATCGGGCGTGCCGGCAGTCTGGAGTCGGTAGCTCTGAGATTTAACGCTAATGAGTCGTGCGCCTAGGATGACGGCCTCGTTGACAAAGGCTGCATTCGCCTCGCGCAATTCAACGTCGACCGGATGTCCTTCGATCTTCTTAAGATCCTTGATCATCCCTTGCGCCCGGAGTTCACCTTGGAATACGACAACCACTTGGTCGCAAACCCGCTCTATGTCTGGCAGCAGGTGACTGCTGACCAGGACGCTCACTCCCTTCCCGTGTGAGAGCGAGCGGATCAGATCGAGCATCTCTTCTCTGCCTCGAGGATCTAACCCATTGGTAGGTTCGTCCAGCAAGAGGAGCTTAGGCCCGTGGACAAGGGCTTGCGCAAGCTTAATCTTTTGGCGCATGCCGGTCGAATAAGTCTCGACGTTTCGATAGCGGGCTTCTCCAAGGCCGCAGTATTCGAGGACTTCGTGGGCTCGCCGAAGAGCCTGTTCTGCTGGCATTCCAGCCAGCTCACCCGCATAGGCTACGAACTGGACGGCGCTCATCCCGGGGATGTGACAATCTTGCTCGGGCATCAAGCCGACCCGCTGCCTGATGAGCGGACCTTGGCGTTGGATGTCGGCCCCCATGACGCTGCCGCCGCCGGCTGCCGGCTGAACGAAGCCCAGCATCGTTTTGATGAGCGTCGTTTTGCCCGCGCCATTAGGCCCCAAGAGTCCGACACAGCCTTCGGGAATAGTCGCGGTGAAGTTGCGGAGCGCAACGAATGAGCCATAGCTCACCGTCATGTCCCGGATTTCAGCGATCGGCATTGGCTGTTACTTTACACTTTGGAGTTCGGTCAGGGTGGGCCCTTTGGGTGTTCCAGCCGGTGGGGCGTTAGCCGGGTGCCTCCTCCCTCTGGTATCCTCCAGGTTCAAATTCATGGAAACGACACTCGTTTTGATCAAGCCAGGGGGAGTCGAAAGAAACCTCATCGGCGAAATCATCCGCCGAATCGAAGCGCGCAACCTCAAGATTGCCGGACTCAAGCTGATGAATGCGCCTCGCGAAATGGTTGAGGCGCACTACGCCGAGCACCGTGACAAGCCGTTCTTTGCCGATGTCTGCAACTACCTGACGAGCGGTCCGGTCGCTGTTTTTGCCGTGAAGGGTGAAAATGCAGTGAAGGCCATCCGATCGATGATGGGAGCTACCAACCCGCTCGACGCCGCGCCGGGGACGATTCGAGGAGACCTTGCTCTCAGCATCGACGATAACCTGACGCACAGCAGCAGCGATACCGACGCGGCGGCGCGGGAACTGAAACTCTGGTTCCCCGAAGGGCTGGTGGCCTAAGGCTTTTTCGGCGGCGGATTCTTCGCAGCGCGCTTTCCGCCGCGCGACGCGCTCAGGCCGATATTGCGAGGGTGCGAGAGGTCGTTGGAGGCCAGGTAATCGACTCGCCATCGAAGCTGTCGGACGATCTCATACTCGCAAGTGGCTACATCTTCGACGGAATCGATCCCCATTTCCGAGCAGATTCGGTTGCAGACCGAGGTGATCGGCTCGATCTTTCCGGTGTTCACCTTTCGGTCAAAGAGAGTTGCGAGCCCGGCTTCGGACCGTATGATGTCGCAGACCTTGACTTTGGTCGGCTTGCCCGAGAAGTTGACGGTCAAAGCGTCGTTCGCGGGATAAAATCGCTCCTTCGCCACCTTGAGCTGGCAAACCTGAAATTCAGGGCTGGATTCACCTGCCCTTGAAAATGCTGCAATCAGGCGCTTGTCGTTGATGATCAGCTTGGCGGCGTCGACGCCTGTCGATTCGACCCCAGTTTCGGGATTCATAGCGACCAAATGGCCATCTTCGGTGACGTCGAGCCCAAATCGCCGAAAGTCCACATTGAAGGCTTGTGGCGATTCCCGCTTGTGCTCGAGTAGGAGTTCTCCGAGCGATCCCGCGCCATCCTTGAGACAGGCAAATTGAATGAATCCGACCGAAACGAACCCCGTGTCATAGGTGTTGACAGACCCAAATCCGCCTTCGAGCAAGGAAACGGCCTTCATGACCTTCTGTTCCGTGTCGCTGATGCCGGCCTTCATAAAGAGGCTTTGGAGTTCGTCTTCTGGAAGCTTCCGAACCGCGGTACCCCCTTTGGAAACGCCCTGCGGAAAGCGGTAATAGGCGTATCGAGGGCGCATGAGGACGTTGTCGCAAAACGTATACGTTTCTCCCGGAGCGAATTCCACGGTGTACTGCATGATTTCGCAGCAGTTGGCAAAAGAGGGGGGCGCACCCGCGAATTTCACAAGATCGGCAGGTGGAGAGCCGGGGTCCGAAGGTTCTAAAAGCACGGCAGCGCTTTGACCATTGCGCGAATCAGCTTCTTGCTGAGCGATCCATCTGTCATGGGCGACTTTGGCGTCTATCCAGGTTTCCCATTGAGCCTGCTGCTCGTTTTGAGGCGCAGGCACAGATCCCGGCACGGTCTTGCCCATTCCACGCGCCTTGTTGTAGTTCCACAGCCACGTCGATCCCTCAGGAGTCAGTCGAACTTGAAAGCGGTCGCCGGTCTTTGGCGGCGAAATCGTATAGCGGCCGGGCTTAGCCCAATACCGGAGTACGGCTTCGCGCTCATCGTCGGAGAAGAATCGCTGCTTGCCGGCCCCAAATGCGGGGTGAATGGCGGCTACCAGCCCTAGCCAAATGCCCAGTCGAATTGCCAGCATCTGAGCTTATTGTAGGCTAAGAAATGCGAAAGAGGAGCCTTTCAGGCTCCTCTTAGGTTCAAAATTGGCAACTTAGGCCGAGTAATATACGCCGTCGAGCGCGCCCCACATGGCAGAACAGACTGTGGAGCAGGCCGTCTTCGTACGCGCAAAGTCCTCGTCGCTCATCTTGCCGATCGCGACGCGGAGGTCTTCCGCCTCATTAAAATCGTCAGCGTGAACCCGGAAGTACTCCTTCGCTTCGTCGCTCATCGAATAGTGCTCGTCGAGGCCATCCAGCTTGGTCTTCGAGGTGATCGGCTGCTGGGCCTCGAAAGCGTAAAGCGCCCCGGCCGCCGTCGCTGGCTGGGCAAAGAGCGATTCCGCAGCCGTCACGAGCACGAACGTCTCCGGCTTCTTGGCCCGACCCTCACCGCCGAGCTCGTGCCGAAATTCAGCCCAAAGCTGCTCGTGAACACGCTCTTCGGCTGCGTAGTGCTGCTCGCCCAGGGTCTCCCAGCCCTCTGCGATAGTCGCGACAAACGCGCCGTACTCGGACGAGTAGACCTTTAACTTTTCGACGGGCAGCGTCCCAGCTCGCCAATCCGTATAGAACGGGTGCGTGTTCAGGTCGTAATGGGCGACAATCGAATCCAATTCTGCAATACGGTCCATAGGTTGTCCAATTCTCCTAATTGGTGAGGAGAGGATACCAAATGGCGCAAGCGCACGGTTGTTGGATAAAGTAGTTCCATGAGTGTTTCAGCGATACTGCTTGGCGTCGTTTTGATCTCTAAGCCGCCAACCGGAATGGCATCGCCTCTTCTGAAGGTCACCATGGACGGCGGAAAAGCGTTCACGATCCAGACGGATCCCAAGGGGGCCCCGAG
>JAYROD010000243.1:0-2663 GCA_041911835.1 Fimbriimonadaceae bacterium
CGATTTGGCAGTTGATGAATGATTCGGATCGGGTCGCCAAGTTGTCCGAGCAGGGTAGGGCACGCCTTCAGCACGTGCGGGAGGTGCTTGCCGAGGCGTTTGCCGGCCAGGGCCGCCAGCGCCCCCGACGCTGGATCGAAGGCGTCTGGCAAGGGCTCGGGGGGCCGCGCTGCCTCAAAGCCGAGAGCGACTTCCTCGACGTGCAAGACTATTTCCGTCTGCTTGATCAGATCGAAGATGGGGGACAACTCGACCTCCAACGTCTCGACAGGCAGTTGGAGAAGCTCTTCGCTGCTCCGGATCCCAATGCCCTCCGGGAAATCCAGATCATGACGATTCACAAGTCCAAGGGCCTGGAATTCGACACCGTGATTCTGCCCGGACTGCACAAACGTCCGAAGACGGATGATTCGAAGCTGATGATCTGGGACAAGGTCATGCTCGAGGACGGTCGGGAATATCTTGCGGCCGGGATCGTGCCGACCGGAGATGTCAAGGAATCGTCGGAGCCCAACAAATACGATCTTCTTCAGGAATTCGAGAAGACCCGAGCGGCCAACGAAGCCAGGCGCCTTCTCTACGTGGCTGCGACCCGGGCAATCCGACATCTGCACCTGGTCGGCGTAGCGGAATTGGAAAAGCCGAAGGCCGGCGAGGAGGAGATTCTCGTCAAGGCCCCTGCGAAGAGCTCGTTGCTGCGGCTCCTCTGGCCGAAGTGTTCCGGGGATTTCCTGATTGAAGCCCAGGCCCAAGCGAGTCGTGTCGCGGATGGTGTCGTTCTGGAGCAGATCGACCCCGTGACCTTCCGTTCCAGACTTGAGCGCCTGGAATGTGTCGGCTACGCCCAGGAATTGGTCGTTGGAGAGAACGCTATTCCTGACACAGATGAAGATGGCTCGAGCCATGGAGAAGGTGACTCTCTGACCGCGGATATCGGCATTCTCACCCATCGCTATCTTGAACTGATCGCCAAGGACGGGCTCGGTCAATGGCCGCTAAGCAGGCTGGACAGCCTGGAGCGCCACCTTGTGCGGTGGTTCAAGCGCAAAGACTATACGGAGCCGGATAGCCAGCAAGGGAGTGCGAAGGTGCTTCGTAATCTAAGGGCGGCCCTTAAGTCCGAGAAGGGCCGCTGGATTCTTGGCGAGCACGAAGCAGCGGCTTGCGAATACCCAGTGACCACAGAAATCGGCGGAGTTCGGCAATCCCATGTGATCGACCGGACCTTCATCGAGGGCGACATACGCTGGATCATCGACTACAAAACGACCGAAGTGGTGGGAGAGGATATCGAGGCGTTCTTCGAATCGAAGCGGCAGGACTATCGGGACCAGTTGCTCAGGTATTCGAGTCTGTTCTCAAAGGAAGAATTGACGGTCAAGGCTGCGTTGTATTTCCCGGAGTTCGACCGGTTTTGTTGTCTGGAGGATGACAGCCAAATCTGCGATGCCGCAGATTGACTTCAGTTGCCGCAACCTCAAGACCGCCGTGCCTTTGCTCTGGCCCAATCAGAGCAATTGCCGGCAACGATCGAGCGTTCGTAGCCCCCTAATAAAACCGGGTATGCTTACACCATGTCAGAGTTGCATTGCCCTTTTTGCACCCTCCCTGGCGAGCGCATCGTCGTCTCGAACCTTCACGGAGTCGTTATCCGGGATGCTTTCCCGGTCTCGCCGGGCCACACTCTGGTTATCCCACGCCGGCATATGGCTTCTTTCTTCGAGCTCGAGCCGGGTGAGCGTGACGCGCTCTTTGCGCTTCTGGATGAGGCCAAGCGTCGCCTGGATCGGGAATTGAAACCCGTGGCTTACAACATCGGGATCAACGACGGCCCGGCAGCAGGGCAAACCGTGCCGCATCTGCACATCCATCTTATCCCGCGCTATGCCGGCGACCGGCCAGATCCCCGTGGCGGGGTCCGCTGGATTTTCCCAGATAAGGCCGACTACTGGTCGCCCCAATGATGAAGCTCGGAGCCGTCTTGGGGATCCGGGGTGATTCGATGTTTTCAACCGTGCAACAAGTAAGAGGCTATGTCTGTAATGAATTTTTATGTTGCGCTTGACCTGAATAGTCGAGGGATGAATCAGGCTATCGCCGATATTCAGCGCCGCCATAACGCATTCAATAACTGGTGCAACGGCCGTGATGGGGCGGAGGTCTTGTATGAGTTGCTTTTCCCAAACAACATGCCGATCAGTGGCTATGTTTCCAATCGGCAGCGGGACAAGCAGAATCCACGATACGCACAGATGGCGATTCGAGTTAACGCCGCTGGGCGGGATTGGCCTTTTCCGGAAGGATGCGCCTTCATCGCCACGGGAAGTTGGCCCACCGAATCCTCTTCGCCACTCTTTCTCATCAACGGTTTCATCGAGACCGCCGATCTGCCAGCGCGATCTTTCGAGCGCGAAGTCACTGCATTTGCCGTGCATGACAGTCTGCAATTCACGCCGGGCCAGCAGCGCATTCAGCGCGTTAATAACCTGCTTACGCCGCAATTGCTGGCCGACTTGCCGCCAATCACGCAGCAAACCGAAAAGCAGTTGACCGAGTGGACTGAGTTTCTTCGATGGAAGGAAAGCCTCATCCGCCACAAGGCGCGCGGTTTGCGCTACATCAGCCGTGAATGGCGTGACGAGCAGTTGGTTTTTTCCTTGGTC
>JAYROD010000244.1:0-3503 GCA_041911835.1 Fimbriimonadaceae bacterium
CCCTCAGGGCCAGCGTCCGGGTCGCTTCAGGAATTCTCAAATCGAAGCAGATCAGGACACCTATCTTTCCCTTGGTGGTTTCGAATACCTGGAGCTCGTCTCCGGTGCCGGCGAAATGGTCATAGCCCAGTTCCGGCAAATGAACTTTTCGGTAGTAATTTGGCCGCTGCCCAGGGTCGAAGATTGCTGCCGTGTTGTAGAGCTCCTGCGCTTTGGTGCGTTCTGCAAATCCCACAATCGTCAAAATGCCCAGGCTATTTGCGGCTTCTTGAATCTGCCGTAAAGAAGGATCGCTCCGATCGATCGCCGATGCCAACGCCGCGTCGCGGCTAGAGAAGCAGTAGCCGGTAAGGAATGCTTCCGGAAATACGGCAAGTTCCACCCCCTCTTCATAGAGTTCCTTCAGATGGCGGCAGGCTCGTTCGGCGTTTAGCATTGGCTGCTGAAACGCCACATCGGTCTGAACGCATGCAATTTTCATATTCCGGACTCCACTCGAATGGTGCTGCACAACTCATCGACGTCGTCGAGAGCTTCAAGGGCTAACCGCGCCTTCTGGAAGTCTCCCTCCCGACAGAGGTGCGTCAGGATGACGATCTCTCCCTGGATGCCGTCTATCTCGCGCATCTCAGCGGCAGAAAGCGATATTTCGTGGTCGCCAAGTACGCTCGCCACGTTTCCCAGTACCTTCGGCTGATCTTTCACGATCAAGCGGATATAGAACCGCACGGTGAGATCGTCCATGGGAAGTGCGGAGAGCAAACCGCTCATTGGGGCGATGTTGCCAGAACCGCCAATGCGAATGTTTCGTGCGACATCGATAAGGTCTCCGATCACCGCAGAGGCCGTGGCCGATCCGCCCGCTCCCCGTCCGCTGAACATCACGTCCCCCACGAAATCTCCACGAATCCAAACGGCATTGTAGACCCCGGATACCTGTGCCAACGGATGCTCTTTCGGAATGAGCGCAGGGTGAACCCGCACCCGGACGCCATTCTCGGCCGATCCATCGACTCTTTCGGCGATTGCCAAGAGCTTGATCCGATAACCAAGCAGGTCGGCGACGGCGATGTCGCGCATGCCGATGGACCCGATGCCTTCGCGATAGACGGCGGTGGGTGGGATTTCGCCTCCAAAAGCTATCGAACTGAGAATGGCGGCCTTGAACTGGGCATCGAACCCGTCGATGTCATTCGATGAATCTGCTTCCGCGTACCCAAGTTCTTGCGCTTTGCGCAATGCCGCTTCGAATTCGAGCGATTCCTCGCTCATTTTGCTGAGGATGTAATTGGTCGTTCCGTTGACGATCCCCATCACCTTCAGCACGTCATTGCCTGCGAGCTGATGCTTGAGCGGTTGCACCAAAGGGATGCCCCCACCCACTGCGGCTTCGAAATGGAGGTCGAGTCCTTGGGCCGCAGCCAATGCCACCAAATGCGATCCTTCTTGAGCGATGAGCTCCTTGTTCGCGGTGATCACGTGCTTTCGGTTGGCCAGCGCGCGGGCGATGAGGTCTCCGGCGGGCGCTAGGCCGCCCATCAGCTCGAGCACAACGTCGATCTCGGGGTTGTCGACGATGGACACCAAATCATGCGTCAGGAGATCCCTGGGGATGCCGCGGTCTTTCCGCGTGTCGCGAACGCCGACCTTGGCGATGACGATTTCTGCGCCAATCTTGCCAGATATGGATTCACGATTGTCCTGGAGCATCCGGTAGGCGCCCTGCCCAACGGTGCCGAAGCCAAGCATCCCGATGCGGATAGTTCGCCCCTCAGCCAATGTAGAGCAGAGGCTCCCCAGGCTGAACGAGTTGGCCGCTGGCAGCGACGACCTTTAGAACTTTGCCGCTCACCGTCGAGGTGATCTCGTTAAACACTTTCATGGCCTCGATCAGCCCGACGACCTGCCCGGCAACGACGTCGTCGCCTTCATTGATGAACGGGCTCGCCCCTGGGCTTGGAGCCGTGTAAAAGACGCCCATCATGGGGCTGCTGATCGGGATGCCCTGTGGAGCGGCCGCTTCGGCTGTCGCGGCCGGCTTTTTCCTTGCAACGGTTTTAGAGGAAGGGCGCGGTTCCGCTTCTTCTGACTCAGGGAGCGCGGGTGACTCGGCGACTTCGCGGGCGAACTCGACCCGCCACCCGTCGCCCTGGAGGCGCGCCCTATCCAGCCCATATTCCGCCATGAGTTGGGCCAGCTCGGTGACCCTTTCCTTCAACTCGCCCACGACGTGATTATGACGGAATCATCCTTGGTTGCGAGTCACACCCAACGATTCGGCCCACATGTTGCGATCGATGTACATCATCACATGGTCCCGATAGGCGCCGCGCTTCCAGAACTCGTTGGGAAGTCGGCCGTATTCGACGTAACCCGCCTTCGCCAGCATCCTTTGGGAGCGGTCGTTTCCCGCGAGATACCCGGAAGTCACCATCCGCAGCCCCAAGACCTCGAAGAAGTACCGGAGACGCACTTTTGCGGCGTCGGTTCCGTAGCCCTTGCCCCACTGATCGACGAGGCCGATAAACGTGCCTGATTCAGCCGTCCCATGCCGGAAACTGATCTTGTGGAGGCCGGAGAAGCCGATATGCTCGCCCTCCAGCGTCTCGATGGCGAAGGCGATATCCTTATCCTGGTCTTTGGCTCGGGCGTCGAAATACTCCTCTTCTGCGATGCGCATGAGAGGGAAGTCGCCGACGAGCAGCCACGCCGTGATTTCCGAATCGTTCATCCAGCGCGTCGCGTTGTCTAGGTGGCGCTCCTTGTCGAGCGGTACCAGCCGTATGAGTTCGCCTTCCCATCCATAAGCCATAAGAGCGTGATTATGGCGCGTGAGCGCATGTGCCTATGGGGCGAAAGGCATAGAACTGGCCCCTCCTCTTGCTCGGGATGGTCGTGCCCGAGGAGGAGGAGGGGCTGGGGTGGAGGTTCCGGATACGTTATCTCGCGCTTCCGACTGAACGCGGCCTTGACGGAAAAAGCTCGGACGCGAGCCTATTCGGCGTTTTCGAACGGGGTCACCTCCCCCCAATATTCAAAGCCTCCAAATCCGAACCGTTAAACTGGACGACTTCTAAATACTCCCTTCCGCCGCGCTGGACATTCAACTCGACCGTGCACGGAAAGCCAACCATCCCCGAATAGGTCTGCTTGACGGTAACGGCCTCCGCGGTCCCCAGGCTCTTCGTTCGGGTCGTTAGCCAACCCACCGCCTTGACATAAGCCTCGCTCTTCATTGGGCTTCCGCCGGTTCGCGCATACAGAACCCGAGAGGCGGCCGCAAACCCGGTCTCGCAGCCCTTCCGCAATCCGGTCAGAAACGCGATCGTTGCAACGAATACGAGAACGCAAATAGCAACAAAGATTCTCCCGGCGGGGGACGGCTTCAAGGCGGAAGGGGCAACGGTCATGTCTCAGGTCGTACCTGATTTGGTCCCCTTTGCATCCCTCCAGGGCAAGCCCTGGAGGGTATACAAGGCGGCAACAGAGGTTTTGCCAGCGCC